>DASYCF010001210.1:0-6322 GCA_036500365.1 Byssovorax sp. | reverse complement strand
CTCGGGCTCGCTCGCGAGCATGGCCTCGAGCGCGGCGACCGCCTCCGCGCCGTACGCGCCCGCGGCGCCGATCACGCGCGACGCGTCGGCCGCGGCGAGCGCGCGCAGCGTCGCCTCGGCCATCTCGCGGTCCTTCGTCGGCTTGCCGAGCGCGAGCGGCAGCAGCGTCGTCGTCGCGAGCTCGGCGCGCGCGGCGAGGTACGCGAACGCGTCGGCCTTGCCGGTCTTCAGGCGATGGAACACGTGCGCCGCCGTGCGCACGAGCTCGGGCGAGCGCACGCGCTTCATCGGCGGGAGGAGCCGCGCGTGCGCGCCGGCGACGCGGTGGACGCCCGGCAGCGCGGCGTCACCGTGCTTAGCCAGCACCCAACCCACGAAGTCGGGCTCGACGTTGCAGAGGTGCCATTTGGGGTCCTTCTCGTTCCAGAGCTTCAAGCCCTCTTCTTCGGGCAAGTACGCGAGGAGCTCCCCCTGCCAGCCGTGGAGGTAGGCGTAGCGTCGAATCATCGCCTCACCCCAGTTCGGCTTGCGCTGCTCGAGCCAGGCACCCACGGTGTCGAGGAGCGACGCGCGCTCGCCCTCGGCCCACTCGACGATCACCGGCACGTCGATCGGCGTGAGCGCGAGCACCCTGGGAGCGATCTTGGGCTTGGCGCGCCGCCAGGGCGGATCGCGGAGCAGCGTGGGCGCATCGACTCCGCTCGTCTCGCGCGCGGCCGGCGCCTCGATCTTCGCGATCGGCGCCGCGCCGTGGACCGGAGGCAGCGACGCGAGCACGGCGCCTGCGAGGTCCGCCGCCTTGGACTTCGAATGCGCGGCCGCCTCGAGCGCGGGCCGAGCGAGCTTGGCGTGTGACGTGAGCCAGCTCGTCGCGAGCTTCGTCACCTCCTTGGCAGCGAGCCAGTCGACGAACAGCCTCGCTGCCTCATCCGTCTCGACGAGCGCGGCGGCGGCGGCGATCCTCTGGCGCGCGTCCTTTCCCTTGACGGCATCGAAGAGCGCAGCGAGCGACGGGACCGCCGAGGCGCCGAGCAGATCGACGAGGGTGCACGCGTGATCCTCGGCGCCGAAGCGCGCGCTCTCCTTCGCCCAAGCCGCGCTCGCGGCGGGATCGTCGATGCACGCGAGCAGCACGGCGGGGAAGGTCTTGGCCGTTCGCAGCTCCGCGAGATCGACCTCGAGCGCGGCGCGCTCGCCGGGGAGCGCGACGTTCGTCGTCCAGCGCGGCACGACTGGGACGCCCGCGCGCGCCGCGTCGGCGGCGGCCCGCGCGCGGCCGTACGCGGCGTCGTCGACGCTCGCGAGCGCGGCGCGGAGGAGCTCCCACGCATCGGACGTTCCCGCGAACCACGCGGCGCCGAACGGGAACGCCTCGAGGAAATAGCGACCCGTGGTCTCGCGGGCGATCGAGTCGAGGTCGAGCGTGTACGGCCGCGCCGCGTCGCGCCCGACGAGCGTCCACGTGCGCGCGAGCGCGCGGACGGCGAGCTCCGCGCCGCCGATCGCGACCCACGCGCGGAGCAGCGCCGCGGGGATCGCCTCGCGCCGCAGCACCTGGCCGCGCGCGCCGAGCATCACGGCGAGGGCGCCCTGCTCGTCGACGTCGAGCGGCCGCGCGAGGCTCGTCGCGGCGCCGTCGAACGACGCGAGCGCGCGCCGCGTGAGGTCGGCGAGGGCGCCTTGGGGCGAGAACGCCTTCGCCGCGATCTCGACGCCGCCGCGCACCGTCGCGAGGTCGACGGCCGCGTCGTACGGGACCGCCGGGTTCGCGCCGCCCCGTCGCGGCAGGCACCGCGCGCGCGTCTCGGCCGTCCAACGAACGCTCCCCAGGATCTCCGCACCGTCGCTCATGCGGCGCATCGTGCCCTATCGTGGGCGCGCATGACCACCGACCCGTTCGGCAACGAGCTCCGCGCGCTCTGCTTCAGCGAGGACGACGACGCGCTCCTCGCGCGCGGCTATCCGCACCTCCGCCGCCTCGTCGACGGTCACAAGGACGACGCGAAGGCCGAGGCGCAGGCGCTCTCGGTCGCCTATGACTGGAAGAAGATCGGCAAGTATCGAGTCGATTGGCCGCGCGAGGTCGCCCATCGCTTCGTGCGGCTCGGCGCGGGGAGGGCGTTTCAGGACGCCGGCCGCACGAGCGAGCCCGACGCCGCCGAGAAGGCTGCCGCAGCGCGCGCCGGCGCGCCGTCGGCCGACGAGGCGCGCGCGATCGTCATGTCGTCGATCACCCACGCGGGCGTCACGTCCACGTGGCGCGTCGGCGAGGTCGATCTCCTGCTCGAGGCGATGGTGGGCGGCGACGTGGTCGCGGACGCCATCGTGTCGGCGCTCGAGGCGCTCCCCGAGGCGCGCTTTCGTGTCGAGGCGGGCGGCCCCGACCGGCAGCTCGCCGGGCACGTGTTCGACCTCGGCTTCGTGCTGCGACGCGTGACGCCCGCGCGCCGAGCCGAGCTCCGCGCGCGCCTCGAGGCCATCTGGTCGCGCCACCACGACGGCAGCCAGGCGTGGGAGGTCATGACCGCCCTCGATGCCGTGCTCCACGGCGCGGCCGCGCTCCGACGGAGCAAGCCCACGTACGTCTACCTCGACACGTACGCGCACGTGCACGACGACCCGGAGCTCGTGCGCGCCGTCGTCGCCGACAAGGAGACCGTCTACGCCGACCTCGACGTGCAGTTCGTCTACATCGCAGGCCGCGAGGCGCTCGGGCTCCTCGGCAAGCACCGCCCGCGCGCAGAGGAGGTGCCGCGCTTCCTCGAGGACATCGGCAAGGTCGAGAGCCCGATCGTCGCGTCGCTCATGCTCGACTACGTGGGCAAGAAGTCCGCGAAGGACGCGCCGATGAAGTGGTTCCGCGCGCACGAGGCGTTCGCGCGACCGATCCTCGAGGCCGCGCGCGGCGAGACCGCCAAGATGGTCCTCGCGTCGCTGGCCACACCCACCTGACGGCGACGATCGGCGACGTTGCCGAAGGATCGGCGACGTTGCCGATCTCGGGTCACGGCGCGGGTGCACGTCCAGCAGGGGCACCCGAGCCCGTGAGGAAGCCGCTACTTCGCGAGCATCATGATGCCGGGAGACGGGTCATCCGCCGAGACCGGCTCGACCGCCCACACGAGCGCGGTGTCGTCGACCGTGACCGCGAGACCGACCGAGTTCGACACGACGATGGCCTCCTTCGCGCCGCCCACGATCGGCACCCGCCAGAGCCCGCTCGTCCGCTCCGTACCGCCGTTCGTGTCGATGAAGTACGCGTACGTGTCGTCGACCGCGAGCGAGATCAGCGCGAAGCCGCTGGCGAGCACCTGCACGTCCCCTCCGCCGACCGGGATGCGCCGCACGTCGCTACCGCCCTCCAGGCGGTCGATCCAATACACGAAGCCACCGTGAACGACGGCGGTGTTGATGACGCCGAGCCCGGTCGCGAGCGTCGACGAAGGCGAGCCGTCCTTCCGGAGCGCGACCAGCGTACCGTCGTCCTCGCACTCGTTGGGCTCGCACGTTACAGGCGTGAAATAGTAGACGTTCGTGTCGTCGACGAGGACGGTATCGATCCGGGCGGGACCGATCGGAGCGACCCCCGACCCGTCGAGGTTCGAACGGACCAACAGATTGAGATCCAGGTCCCAAAAGAACGCGTGCTGATCGTCGACGGCGACGGTGTGGGAACCATTCGCATCGGGGAACTGCGTCGACACGTCCGTCACCAGGTCCGTTCGAGTCAGGCGCCCTGCGCCGGTCGGCGCCGAAGGGTCCACTGTATGGTTCCAGAACAGAGCGCCCACGCCGAGCGTCATGCTGTACAGGTCGTTCTCGGCCGCCGTCGTGCAAGGGACCACGGTCGTCTCTGCCATCGTGACCCGATCGAACCGGGAGACCCACGCCTCATTCGAACACCCCAGCGGCCGAGGGGTCGCACGCCAGAAGGCTGCATAGATCGCCGACGCGTCCATCGCGAGGTTCGTCACGCGGTCGACGCCGCGCGCAAACACGAAGGGTTGACAGGCGCCGTTCGAGCAGCCTCCGCCGAGGCAGCTGTGGCCGCAGGTGCCGCAGTTCGATGGATCCGTGGACGTGTCGGCGCCAAGGCAGTCGGTGGGCCCTCCGGCGCCGGACGGCTCAGGGGTCACCTCCGTCGAGCGCGTCGAGCAGCCGCCGAACAGAAGGACGTTGCCGAGGATGAGGAGCGCGGAGAGTGCGGTTCGCATGGTCCCTCAGTGGAGCGTGAGGATCCGAGTCCGGACCTCGAGGTCATAGAGGTTGCCGAGGCAGGGCGTCCCGTCGCTGAACGTCGTCGTGATCGGCGCCGCCCACGTCGGCACGAGGGTGCTATCGGGCAGGCCCACCTGCGTCTGCTCGACCCAATCGCCCGTCGTGCCAGCGAGCGGGGAGGCGATGTTGGGGAAGCTGCCGGTGCGGAGGCGGCGCCTGCGACCGCCGCGATCACGAACGGCAGGCGTTGTACCAGGCGTCGAATGCGGTCGCGGCGTCGCGTCGGCTTCACGCTCCTCATGGTACGCGTCGCTGAGTCGCGGTCAACGTGGCCAGCTCGCGGGCTCGCATGCACGGCGGAATCGCTCGATCCTTCGCGAGGCTGCCCGCGGGGCCGACGTTCGGGGGCCGACGCGTGTCAGAAGTGTGAACCCGCATACGGCAGCGGCGCGGCGTGACGTCCCACGGCCATGTGGGCGCGCCGAGCACCTCGAGCATCCCCACCGATCTCACGGCCTCGCACCCGAGCGACCCGCTCGACGAGGGCGCGGAGCTTCGCTTCGACGCGATCGCCGACGCCGACGCCGACGGCGACGGCGACGTCACGCTCGACGAGCTCGCGCTCGCCCCCGCCCCCGTCACGCAGGCCGACACCGACGCCGGCATCGTCACGCTCGCCGATCTCGTCTACCTCGGGCTCACGGCGCGCCTGGCCCAGATGGCGGGCGGCCCGTGCGTGGCCGACCTCCACCAGCCGCACGAATGAATCGGGGCAGGCGACGAGCTTCGCGTGACGCTCGCTCCCCTCGACGCAAGAGAGCCTGCGCGTGCGTCTCAGGGCTGAGACGACGCGCACCGCAGGTTGTGACCCGAGGGACGATGCGGGACGATCGTCGGATGACGACCTGGCCCGAGCTCTCGATCGCCGCCTGGCGCGACACCTACGCGACGCTCCTGCTCTACACGCAGGTCGTCGGCAAGATCCGCCTGGCGCTGACGCCGAAGATGAACGAGTGGTGGAACGTCCCGCTGTACGTGACCACCTCGGGGCTCACCACCTCGCCGATGCCGTACGGCGATCGCTCGCTCAGCATCGACTTCGACTTCATCGATCATCGCGTGCTCGTGCAGGACAGCGACGGCCGCCGCCGCTCGCTCTCCCTCACCGCGCGCCCGGTCTGCGACTTCCACGACGCCCTCTTCGCCGAGCTCGCCGCGATCGACGTCCACGTGAAGATCGACCCCGCGCCGCAGGAGTGTCCGGTCACGACCCCGCTCGACGCCGACCAGGAGCACGCGAGCTACGACCCCGCGCGCGCCCACGATTTCGTTCGCGCGCTCTCGCGCATCGAGCCGGTTTTTCAGGCCTTCCGCGCGCGCTTTCGCGGGAAATGCAGCCCGGTACACTTCTTCTGGGGCGCGTTCGATCTCGCGGTCTCGCGCTTCAACGGCCGGCGCGCCCCGCCGCGCAAGGCGCGGGTCGATCGCGACGCCTACGACGAAGAGGTCATCTCGCTCGGCTTCTGGCCCGGCGACCCGTGGACCGGAAGCACCGAGGCGATGTTCTATTCGTACACCGTCCCCGAGCCGGCCGGCCTCGCGACCGCGAAGGTTCGGCCCGACGCCGCGCTCTTCAGCGCTGCGCTCAAGGAGTTCCTGTTGCCCTACGACGTCGTGCGCCGCTCGCCCGACCCGGCGAAGACGATCCTCGACTTCGCCGAGAGCACCTACGACGCCGGCTCGACCCTCGCCGGTTGGAACCGCGAGGCGCTCGCCTATCCGTGACGTCAGTAGGCCCGGCGCAGCGTGGTTGCGGTGCTGGACGCAGTTGGCAGGATAAAAGTATGTCCACGAGCAAGGTCGCGCTCAGCATTCCTGCGGAGGTGCTCGACGAGGCGAAGAAAGAGGTCGCTGCCGGCCGCGCGAAGTCCTTGAGCTCCTTCGTCAGCGCAGCGGTCGAGGAGAAGCTCCGGCGCGACAAGCTTTCGGCGCTGCTCGACGCGATGGATGCTGAACACTGCAAGGCCGGGAAGGAGGCCAAGGCATGGGCAAGGAAGGTTCTCGCGCGATCGTCCTAGACGCCGGTGCGCTCATCGCCTTCGAG
>DASYCF010001209.1:0-5068 GCA_036500365.1 Byssovorax sp. | reverse complement strand
TGGGCGCGTCGCGGCGTGCTCCTCTTGAACGCGGCGCTCACCGTGCGCGACGGCGAGCCGGGCTCGCACGCGGCCGCCTGGGAGCCGATCACGGACGCCATCATCCGCGCGATCGACGCGCGTGCGCGGCCGAGCGTGTTCGTCCTCTGGGGCGCGCACGCGCGCAAGAAGGCGGCGCTCGTCGATCGCGCGCGGCACCGCGTCGTCGAGGGCATGCACCCGTCGCCGCTGTCGGCCAGCCGCGGCTTCTTCGGCAGCAAGCCGTTCAGCGCGATCGACGCCGCGCTTCGCTCGCTCGGCCGCTCGCCGATGGACTGGAGCCTGCCCGACCTCGGCGTGCCGATCGAGCGGCGGCGCGCGCGCGCGTCGGCCAAGTCCGCCGCGGATCCGTGATACTCGGGCCGCATGAGCGATCTCGTCCGGTTCGGCGTGGCGATCGAGCGGCCGCTGCTCCAGGCCTTCGACGAGCACCTCGCGCGCCGCGGCTACGAGAACCGCTCGGAGGCTCTGCGTGACCTCGTGCGCGCCGAGCTCACGCGCGAGGCGTGGGAGCGCGGCGCCGAGGCGGCCGCGACCATCTCGCTCATCTACGACCACCACGTGCGCGAGCTCACCGAGCGGCTCGTCGCGATCCAGCACGAGTTCGGCGCGCGCATCGTCTGCACGACGCACGTGCACCTCGATCACGATCACTGCCTCGAGGTGATCATCGTGCGCGGCCCGTCGGCGACCTTGAAGCGGCTCGCCGATCGCCTGCTCGGCACGAAGGGCGTCTTGAGCGGCAACGTGACCGGCCTCTCGGTCATCCACGAGCGCGGCGCCGACGACAAACACGCGCACGGGCACGGCCATGTCCACGACGAGTGACGCCGCGGTCGACGGCGAGCGCGTGGAGCCGCCGTCGGTCGCGCGCGAGAGCCTCGGCGTGGTGCGCCTCGCGTTCTACGTCGTGTTCTGGTCCGCGCTCGTCGTGCTCGGTCGTCCGTCGGGCGGGGCGGCGGCGGGGCTGTCGGCCTTCGAGACGCCGTTCGCCGATCTCGACGCGACCGATCAGCGCACCTACCGCGAGCTGCAAGAGGGCCTGATCGAGGCCGAGGCGCGGCGCTCGCGCAGCGGGAGGTGGCCGACGATCGCCGAGCTCGCCGCCGCCGGCGTGCCGCCGTTCGCGCCCGACCCGATCGATCAGGCCGGCTACGCATGGACGCGCGCCTCGACGCCGACGATCGTCAACTACGTGGGCACGCCGCGCGTAGGGTCGGGGCGCAAGGTGTTCGTCCTCGTCGTCACCGAACCACCGCCGGGCACGCCGGTCGATCCGGCGCAGGTCGTCGACGAGATCCACCACAAGCTCGGCGACGGCACGCTCATCCACGTCGGCACGTGGCTCGGCCCTGCGCTGCGCGAGCCAGGCCGGGCGATCGCCGCGCCGGACGCGGCGATGGGCTTTCGACAGATCATCTCGGGCGTCGGGCGCCCTTGAGCAGAGGAGCGGGTATGCAACGGCTTTTCACCTGGATCGGTCTCGCGCTCGTGATGGCGAGCGTCGGCTGCGGCGGCAAGGGCGACGCGGCGACGGGCGCGGCGGCGTCGGCGAGCGCGGCGGCCGCTCCCGCCGCGAACCCGAGCCGCGCGAAGGCTCCGTCGACCGTGAACACCGCGGCGCTGCCCGCGGGCGTCGCGCCGACCGCGCTGGTCGCCGGGGCGCCGCTGAAGGTCGGGGTCACGCTGCACCCGTACTACTCGTGGACGAAGAACGTCGTCGGCGACGCGCTGAACGTCGAGGTGCGCGCGATCCTGCCGGGCGACATCGACGCAGGCGACTACCAGCCGCGGCCGGACGACATCGCCAAGATCGGCGGCTTGAACGCGCTCGTCGTCAACGGCATCGGCCACGACGACTTCATCGGCGACATGATCCGCTCGTCCGGCAACGCGAACCTCGTCATCGTGCGCACGAACGCGGCCACGCCGACCGTGAAGAGCGCGCACGGCGACGCGCCGAACTCGCACACGTTCCTCTCGTTCACGAACGCGGTGCAGCAGAGCTACCTCATCGCGAAGACGCTCGGCCAGATCCGCCCCGACGTCGCCGACGTGTTCCAGAAGAACGCCGAGGCCTACGCGACGCGCCTCCGCGCGATCAAGGCGCGCGGCGCCGAGCAGCTCGCGCACGCGAAGGTGAAGCGCGTCGTCACCGTGCACGACGGCTACGCGTACCTCTGCCAGGAGTTCGGGCTCGAGGTCGCCGGCGTCGTGCAGCCCGCGCACGGCCTCGTGCCGTCCGCCGCCGAGCTCGCGGCGATGACCGACCTCCTGAAGCGCGAGCACATCCAGGTCGTGCTCACCGAGGAGAGCTTCCCCGCGAAGCTCCTCGACGTGCTCAAGAAGGAGGTGCCCGTGCGCGTGTACGTCGTCTCGCACGTCGCCTCCGGGGCGTTCACGGCCGACAAGTTCGAGGTCGACATGAAGCAGAACGTCGACACGCTCGTGAAGGCGCTCGTGACGGACGGTTGACCGTCGTGAGCGCGCACGCGGACGGGGCGAGCGAGGCGCCTCGCGTCGTGCTCTCGGCGCGCGGCGTGACCGTGCGTCGCGACGGGCGCGTCGTCGTCGCGGCCGCGTCGCTCGACGTGCGCGCGGGCGAGCTCCACGCGATCTGCGGCCCGAACGGCGGCGGCAAGAGCACGCTCGTGTCGGCGCTGCTCGGTCAGATCCCGTTCACGGGCGAGGTGCGGCGCGCGCTCGTCGATCGCGCCCGCGTCGGCTACGTGCCGCAGTCGTTCACCGTCGACCGCACGCTGCCCGTCACGGTCGTCGAGCTCCTCGCGCTCACGCGGCAGCGGCTCCCCGTCGCGCTCGGCGTGCGACGCGCCACGCGGGCGCGCGCCCTCGCGGCGCTCGCGAAGGTCGGGATGGAGGCGCTCGTCGATCGCAGGCTCGGCGCGCTCTCGGGCGGCGAGCTCCGGCGCGCGCTCTTCGCCAACGCGATCGAGCCCGACCCCGAGCTCTTGATCCTCGACGAGCCGAGCGCCGGCGTCGACGCCGAGAGCGCGCGCCGCGTCGACGACGCGCTGATCGAGCTCAAGCAGCGCGCGCGCACCGCGGTGCTCCTCGTCTCGCACGACGCCGCGCAGATCCGCCGCCTCGCCGATCACGTCACGTGGATCGACGGCGGCGTGAAGCGCACGGGCGCGCCCGCCGACGTGCTCGCGCACGGCGCGCTGGCGCTCGTCCAGCGCGACGCCCAGGCGGCGACGTGAGCGCGCTCTACGCGTGGCTCGCGAGGCTCGCCGCCGCCGGCGCCCTCCCGTCGATGTTCCAGTACCCGTTCGTCACGCGCGGGCTCCTCGCCGTCGCGCTGCTCGCGCCGCTCCTCGGCGGCATGAGCCACCTCGTCGTCGCGCGACGCCTCTCGTTCTTCAGCACCGCGCTCGGGCAGGCGGCGCTCACGGGCCTCGTCATCGGCCTCGCGCTCGGCGAGCCGATCTCGGCGCCGTACGGCGGCATCTTCGGCTTCTGCGCGCTCTCGGCGATCGCGATGGTGTACGCGAAGCGCCGCGCGAGCCTGCCGCCCGACACGCTCGTCGGCGTGTTCATGTCGCTCACGCTCGGCCTCGGCGTGTGCCTGCTCGTCGTCGCGACGCGGCAGTTCAACATCCACCAGATCGACGCCGTCATGTTCGGCTCGCTGATCACGGTGACCGACACCGATCTCGCGCTGCTCGTCGTCGCGGGCGCCGTCGTGCTCGTCGCGCTCGCGCGCATGTACAACGCGCTCCTCCTCGACTCGCTGTCGCGCCCGCTCGCGCAGGCCGCGCGCGTCGACGACGCGTGGATCGACTACGCGTTCGTCGTCGTCCTCACGGCGGCGATCGTCGTGAGCCTCAAGATCGTCGGCGCGCTGCTCGTGGAGGCGCTCGTCGTCGTGCCGGCGGCGGCGGCGCGGAACCTCGCGAGGACGACGCGGAGCTACCTCGCGCTGAGCGTCGCCGCCGCGTTCGTGAGCGGCGTCGTCGGCGTGTTCGTGTCGACGCGCTGGGCCGTTCCGACCGGCGGCGCCGTCGTGCTCGCGCTCACCGCGTGCTTCGCGCTGACGCTCCTCGCGTCCGTCGTGCGCGGCCGCGGCGACGCGTCGTAGGGCGTGGTCGCCTGCGCCGCCGCGTCGTATCTTGCCGCGATGACGCGCGCCTGCGCCGCCGCACAGCTCGCCGCGATCGCGCTCGCCGCGTCTGCGTGCCTCGCGAGCGCGGCCCCCGCCGGCCCGGGCATGAGCGCCGCGCTCCACGATCGCATCCGCAGCTGGTACGCGGGCCAGTGGGGCTGCGACGCGACCCTCGTCTCGACGCGCCACGTCGGCGACATCCCGGCGGTGAGCGGCCCGCCGTGGTCGATCTACGAGTACGCGTGCAAGGGCCACGCGCGGCGCGTCTTCACGACGTGCGAGGCCGTCGACGCCTGCTCGGAGTGGACCGAATCGATCGAGCCGCGCGCCGCGTTCGACCTCGGCTGCGACGCCGCGCAGCTGAAGCTCCTCGTGCTCGACGAGCGCTCGATCGGCGTCGAGGGCTGCGGTCGCCGCGCGACGTACGTGAGCACCCTCGGCGGCGGATGGGAGAAGAGCGGCGGCGACGCAGCGGCGCACGTCGCGCACTAGGGCGGCGCGAGGCCTCGATGGACGTCCCGCTCTCCTGTCGCTGCGGCCGCGTGCGCGGCGTCGCGCGGGGCGTCTCGGCCGCGACGGGCTTCCGCTTCGTCTGCTACTGCGCCGACTGCCGCGCGGTGCTGCGCCTCCTCGGCCGCGCCGCCGCGCTCGACGAGGCGGGCGGCACCGACGTCTTCCAGCTGCCGCCCGCGCGCGTGGCGCTCACCGACGGCGTCGAGGAGCTGCGTTCTCTGAAGCTCTCCGAGGGCGCGTTCGTCCTCCGCTGGTACACGGCGTGTTGCAAGACGCCCATCGGCAACACCGCGACGACGCCGCGCTTCCCCATGCTCGGCATGGTGCACACGTTCATGCAGCTCGAGGGGCGAGCGCGGGACGAGGCGCTCGGGCCGCCGCGCTGCCGCATCT
>DASYCF010001208.1:0-17556 GCA_036500365.1 Byssovorax sp. | reverse complement strand
CGCGTCTTCCAGGAGATCGAGCCGATCCTCGCCGACTGAGCGTCGAGCGCACGCGTCGAACGTGACCCGCGCGTGCGGGCTGCGTCGATCGCGCTAGCCTCGAGGTCGTGTACGCGGGGCACCTCGATCTCGCGCAGCCGCTGGTGTGGACCGTCGACGACGCCCTGCCGCTCGACGCCTGCGCCGCCTACGCCGCGCGCATGCGCGAGGCACGAGCCGAGGTCGCGCCCATCGTCGCCGCGTCGGGCGCCGCCGCGGTCGACCTCGACGTGCGCAACAACACGCGCGTCATGTGGGACGACGAGGCCGAGGCGAACGGCCTGCTCGCGCGCGTGGCCGCGTCGGTGCCGCGCGTGCTCTCCGGCCTCGAGCTCCACGGCGCGAACCCGCGGCTTCGGCTGTATCGCTACGCGCCCGGCGAGCGCCACGGCGCGCACTGGGACACCGTGGTCGAGCTCGACGGCGGCGTGTCGAGCCAGCTGACGCTCGTCTTCTATTTGAACGACGACTTCGACGGCGGCGAGACCGATTTCCCCGAGCTCGGGCGCAAGGTCGTGCCGCGCGCGGGGACGGCGCTGTTGTTCCAACATCGTGTCCTCCACGAGGCGACGCGCGTCCGCGCCGGCGAGAAGCTGGTCCTGCGCACCGACGTCCTCTACCGCGCGCCGCGCGCTCCCAGCGCGTGACGAGCGCCGCGCGCGGTCGTCCTGATCGCGCGAATGCGCTCGCCCGCACGGGCGTTCGAGCGTCGTGAACGCGTCGCGCGTCGCGACCTCGCTTCGTGGGGGCTTGGCGCTCGCGCTGCCGCTCGCGATCGTCGCTGCCGCGCTCGCCGCAGCGCTCACGTCGACCGACGAGTTCGGCGACGCGTCGCGCACCGTCACCGCGCTCGTGCCCGCGCTCGCCGGGGCCACGCTCGGCGCGCTCTGGACCGGTCAGCTCGCGCGCGAGCCCCGCGGCGCCTCGGCGCACTGGCTGCGGTTCGCCGGCTCGGCCTGGGTCACCACCGTGGTCACCGCGGTCATCATGTGCGTCGGCCTGTCGTGCGGCGGTGGTGAAGAGCCGTGCAACATGATCGCGCTGCTGATCCCGATCGCCGCCGTCGTCGGCGCGATCGTCGGCGTCGTCGTCGCGGTGCCGGCGCTCTCGCTCGTCTTCGCCGCGCACGTCGCGGCGCTCGAGGCGCGGCCCGACACGGCGGCGCGCGCGTCGGCCTCGCGGCGCGTCTGGCTGGTCGTCGGCGCGGTGGTCGCGATCGTTGCGTCGATCGTCGGGCGCGACGCGCGTCATCACGTCGAGCCGGCGTGGGTCACCGCACGCTGGCTCGGCGGGTCGATCCTCACCGTCGTCGCGACGCTCGACCTCGTCGCGTTCGCGCGCCTGCGACGCCTGGGCACCGGCCTCGAGCGGGCATCGCGCGACCGGCCGACGTCGCCCGGCGCGACGGCGATCGATCTCGGCGTCGGCGAAGAAGCGTGGGTCGCGCCCGCGCTGCCGCACCGTCACCCGTACCGTGCAGAGCACCTCCCGGAGCTCGTCGTCCGCGG
This sequence comes from Byssovorax sp., assembly GCA_036500365.1. Classification (GTDB taxonomy): domain Bacteria; phylum Myxococcota_A; class Polyangia; order Polyangiales; family Polyangiaceae; genus DASYCF01. Next base: position 16,009 of record DASYCF010001208.1, on the reverse strand, counting down.
CGACCTCCCCGCGGTGAAGTCTGCGCACGTGCGCCGCGCCGCCCTCTCCGTCGTCGTCGCGATCGCGGCGCTGACCGCCTTCGCGACCGTCGGGACCGCCGCGCAGCCTCGTCCACCGGCGCTCGGCCGCGACTGATGTGACGCTGGTCCAGCGGAGCCGCGCGGTGTGAGTCGATGCGCCCGCTGGTTCAAGCGGCGCCGGGGATCTCCGCGCGGCGAATGCGGCCGTAGCGCCGCCAGCCCTTCGAGAGCAGCCACGTGCGAGCCTCCGCGACGGTCGCGTCCCACGGCCCGGCGCGCGGCGACGCGTCGGCCCAGCCGTCGAACGTGAGCGCCGATGAGCACGCGTCGAGCTCGGTGGTCAGCTCGGCGCCGCGCTTCGCGGCGTGCCGACGCCTTTGCAAGAGAACGTACGCGAGCGCGTGCCTCACCTGCTTTGGCGAGCCCAGCGCGACCGCGTGATAGCGCTCCGCGAACACCTTGCCCGAACGTCCGAGGAGCCGATTCAGCCGCATCGCGACCCGAATCGCGAGCCCGCGCGCCCCGCTCGACAAGCTCCTTTTCCCGGCCGCCTCGACGATCAAGTGCAGGTGGTCCGGCTGCACGGCGTACTGCACGAGCCGAAAGCCGAAGCGCTCTTTGCCCCCGGCGAACGCTCGGCGAATCACCTTCATGCATCGCTCGGCTCGCAAGCTCGGCACGCCGCGCACGCGCATCGTCAGGTGCTGCGGAACCGAACGTCCGACCGCTGGCCGAGCCTCGTGGACGGCGCCGCGAACCTGACCTGCGGGCCTGCGCCCAGCGCCGGCCCGCCGACCACCCCACGTGCGGAACTTGATTGTCTGCTGACGCATCTTGATTCAGCGAATCTAATCCATGACCTTGTTCTGTCGACGCTCGCCTTCGCCGCGAATACGCGGAGCGCGATGTCCCGCTCGAGGAGCGTCCCGCGCTCGCCGAGGCCGCGCGCCACACCGACGAGGAAGAGGCCGCGCGCTTCATCGCGCTTCACGACAAACGATCGCACGGCGAGAGCTTCATGGATGCGTTCGAGCATCGCGTGCGACCGGGCGGGCTCTACCTGCTCGACGAGCCCGAGGGGCCGCTCTCACCGGCGCGTCAGATCCGTCTCCTCAACCTCCTCCTCGCAGCTGCAGCCCGCGGCGCGCAGTTCGTCATCGCGACCCACTCGCCCATCCTGCTCGCGTGCCCGGGCGCGCGGATCTACAGCTTCGACGAGGCGCCGGTCGCGCGCGTGGCCTACGAAGACCTCGTGCACGTGCGGGTGCTGCGCGACTTCCTCGAGCACCCCGAGCGCTTCATCGATCGCTGAAATCGACCCGGCGCTCCCGTCGCTGCCTTGAAATCTTCGCGGCGGCTCCATGAATAGGACGCGCGGGTCCGTGGTTGACTGGGTTCATGAGCGTACCTGTCCCGGCCTCGTCGCGCGCCGCGCTCGCGCTCTCGTTGGCGGCGCCGTTCGCGCTCGTCGGCGGGGCGCTCGGCCTGCTCGTCTCGTTCCCGGTGTCGTCGCGCGAGGCGGCGGCGTTCGTCGGCGTGCCCGCCCTCGTCGCCGCGGCGCTCGGCGCGGCGTGGGGCGCGTTGCCCCCGCGCGCGACGTCGGCCAGGGCGCTCCGCGTCGCGGCGTTCATGCTGTCGGTCGTCGCGGCGAGCGTCCTCGCGGCGCTCGCGGTGGGCGCGGCGGAGGCGGCGGCGAGCGCGTCGTTTGCCTTGTCCGCGCCGGTCGGTCCCGTCGCGGCCTTCGGCGCGCTCGTCGGGGTGTTCGCCGCGCTGCCGTGCACGGCGCTCGTGTACGCCGCGCACGCCGCGTCGCTCGACGCCCGGCCTGGCACGCTCGCGCGCGCGTCGGCGAGGCGCGTCGCGTGGCTCCGCGCGGCGGCGCTGGTCGGGGCGGCCGGGTGGATCCTGGGGTTCGCGGTCTCCCGGTCGCTGCGTCCCGTCGCGGCTTGTCTCGGCGGCACGGCGGTGTGCGTCGTCATCGCCGCGCTCGACGCGCTCGCGCTGCGCACATTCGCCCGGCTGGTCGACGGCCTCGCGACCGCGCAGCCCGGCGCGCCGATCGACACGGCGGCGCCCACGCTCGACGTGGGCCTCGGCGACGGCGTGTGGATCGCCTCGGCCGACGCGACCGCGCACCCGTACCGCGCACGGGATCGCGCGGTGCGCGTCGTCCGCGGCGCGCTGCTTCGCGTCGGTCCGCTGCTCGCTCGACGCGCCGTCGTGTCGGCTGCGCTCGGCGTCGGCGGAGTCGCAGCGATCGTCGTCGTCGAGGCGACGCGCCCGCCCGAGCCCGCGCCTGTCGTGGTGGCGCCTCCGATGGCCCGGGCTGCTGATGCGCCGCGCCTTCCTTGGTACGGCCAGCAGCCGCCGATCGCCGTCCACGTCGAGGGCGCGCCCGAGGACGTCGTGGGCCTCCGCTGGGATTCCAGCGAACCGGAGGCCGCGCTCTCCGTCACGCGCACCGATGGTCGCACGTTCGCGACGCGGTGGCGGACCGACCCCGTGCACAGCCAGTGGTCGAGCGAGAGCACGCACGTCGCCGTGAGCGCCGATCGCGTGTTCCTGACCGACTCGGAGGGCTTCGTGCGCCTGTACGACCTCGCGACGGGTCGCGTCGTGACGACCTCGAAGGTCCATCGCGCGCTCGAGGTCTGCGCCCGCGCCGACGGCGAAGCCGGCGTGTGGGTGCGCACCGGTGAAGACGACGGCGGCGCGACGGTCGACGGCGGCGGCGTCGTCGTCCGGGCGCCCCGGCCCGCGTGGTGCCCGCCCGGGTATCCGCCCGCGTGTGCCGCGAAGGGTCACGCCGGCGCGCGCTGCGCGCGCATGTGGCCGAACCACCCCGACGAGCGCGACGCTTGGGAGGAGGGCGACGTCGGCGTCTCGTTCGCGACCGAGCGCGCGAGCGGCCACGGGATCAACCGCTACCGTCAACGCGGCTATGATCCGGTGACCGGGCGCACGCGCTGGGAGGCCGTCGCTCCGCTCGCCGAGGGCGACGAGCTGCACGCCGACCCGCGGCTCCTCGTCGAGCTCGCGCGCGGCCGCATCTTCGAGGCGTATCAGCTGCAGTCCGGCCGCTTCGTGCTCGGCGCGCGCGACGCGACGACGGGCGCCGTCCTCTGGCGCCGCGAGCCGCCGCGCGCCGCCTACGGCACGAACTTCATCTCGATCACGGCGAGCGACGCGCGCCTCTACGTCGTCATCGACTGGCGCGTCGAGGTGCTCGACCCCTCCACCGGGGAGACGCTCGGCGTGATCTGGTGAGCGGCCCCGAACGTCGCTACGGGCCCTTCGCCGTCGTCCACGCGGCGAGCACGCTCTCGTAGAGCTCCTGCGTTCGGGCCGGGTCGTCGTAGCTCACGTAGAAATAGGTGTCGGCGGTGCGGACGAACACGAACGGTCCGTGTTTGATGTCGACGAAGAGCTGCCCAGCGCCGAGCGTGTCGACGTCGAAGTGGCCGCGGAGGCTGCCGCCGCTCGCGAAGCCGTTGGTGCGCCGGAGGATTCGCGGGATCGACGCGTCGAGGCGCACCTCGGTCACGTCCTTCAGCGGGACGTCTACCTTGTAGAGGCCGCTCTTCACGGAGACGTTCGTCGCCGTCACGGCCACCGTGGGCGGGCCGGACTGCGCGAACACGGCGAAGCCCACGCCGCCGAGCGCGACGAGGACGAGCGCGACGACGGCGAGGATCACCTTGAGGGGCGAGCGCGGGCGCGCGGCGGGCTCGTCGAACGCGATGGGCTCGGGCTCGCCGACGACGGCGCGGATCGCGTTCGACAGCGCGGTCGGCTCGTCGGTCCCGATGCGGTAGCGCGCGCCGTCGCGCAGCACGACCTCGACCGCGCCGAGGCCCGAGACGTTGTAGAGCCAGCCGCCCGGGTACAGGCGGATGCCCCAGCCCCAGTACCAGGGGTTCTGCACGCTCGCGTAGCTCCGCACCTCGGACAGGGCGATGCGCTTGCGGATCAAGCCGACGCCGAAGCGCGCGCGGAGCTCGCCGTCCGCCACCTCGACCGTGAGCCAGCCGAACAGCAGCGTCGTCAGAGCGAAGATCGCGGCAGACACCTTCGCGATCACGGCGAGCCCGCCCGCGGCGAGCGAGCCGCCTAGCACGACGGTCACGGCCGCCATCGACCCGAGGATGACCCAGCCGATCTGCGTGTGTCGGTAGTTCGAAGCGTCCATGTCAGCCCTCCCGCGGCGCCGCCGATTGGCATATCCGGAAACCGCGCGGCGCGCACCTCGCGACGGCCACGCGCGTCGCCGGGGGCGGAGTTCTGGAGCCCGGGGGCGCAGCTGCTTCTCGCAGCACGGCGACGTCGAGGTCCGACTTCGCGACGTTCACGAGGCGGTGGCCGTAGCCGAACGTCCGGTCGAGGACCGCGCTCGACACGAGCTCGGTCTTCTTGTCGACCGTCATCGGGAGCTCGGCGCGCGCCCCCATCGGCGAACATCCGCGACCGGTGTCCTGCCGTCGCCCTCGCGGCAGCGCGGCTGTCAACCCACGCTGCTTCGAAAGGTCTGCCCGCCAAAGGCGGACGCAAAGCAAGCCTTACTGCAAAAGAGGAAGCCAAGCATCGAGACGTTCGCGCCACGACGTCGTCGCAACGACGTGGGCGCGAGGCGAGCCCGCGCGATCGGTGGGCGGCGCCGAGCGCCGCCGCGACCGATCGTGCGGATCAGCTCAGCTCAGTAGCGGCCTCGACCGCCACCGCCGCCGCCGCCGCCGCCGCCGCCGTAGCCACCACCGCCGCCGCCACCACCGCGCGGCGGACGCTCTTGAGCCTCGTTCACCTTGATGCTGCGGCCGTCGAGCATGACGCCGTTCATCTGCGAGATGGCCGCGGCCGCCGCCTGGGTCGAACCCATGGTGACGAACGCGAACCCGCGCGGCTGCCCGGTCTCGCGATCGGTCGGCATGGTGACTTCACGCACCTCGCCTGCCGCGGCGAACGCGGACTCGATGGCCGCTTGCGTGGTGGAGAATGAAAGATTTCCGACGTAGAGACGATTACCCATGGATCTGCTGCTTTTTCACGGCCTCAGGAACGCCCCGAGCGGGGCGTCGTGCGCCAACCATCCGATGAGGCCCGTGACGGATCGAAAGGAGGGCGCGCCGCGCGGGAGGGACCCGAAAGGACCCTGTCGAGCCCGCGGCGATGCACGCTCCGTCATCCAGACTTCCGATCCAGCGCACCCCCTTGTTGGGAGGGTACGACGTGCGGACACGGCCAGGGACGTCTCGTGTGCCGGCCACATTAGTTGCAGGCGCGCCTCGGCGCAAGTCGCATCGCTCGATCAGCATCCAGACGGCGCCGGGCGACGACTTCGGGCCCCAGCGGGCCGCCGCCGAGCGCCCGAACGCCCTTGATCCTTCGCCCGTCGCGCGCTGCCTCGATTCTGCGCAGGGGTAGACTCGGGCGGAGATGACGACCGCGACCGTCCTCGTGGCGACCTGGACCGACGGCCTGTACGCGCTCGGCGAGGCGCGCCGCGCGCACGAGCTCGCCGGGCAAGCGGTGCGTGGCCTCGCGGCCGACGGGCGCGGCGGAACGCTCGCGATCGTCGGCGCGCACGCCCTCGAGCGGCGCGACGCGGGCGGCGCGTGGAGCACGCTCCTCGACTCCGAGCTCGAGCTCGCGAGCTGCGTCGCGATCGGCGACGTCGTGTACGTCGGGACCGACGACGCGCGCGTGCTGCGCGTCGCGCCGGGCGGGCACGTCGAGGAGCTCCGGTCGTTCGGCGCCGTGGCTGGGCGAGACACCTGGTACGCGGGCGCGGCCGTCGTCGATGGTCGGCTCATGGGTCCGCCGCTCGGCGTGCGCTCGATGACGGCGACGGCAGACGGCGCGCTGCTCGTCAACGTGCACGTCGGCGGCATCCCGCGATCGCCGGACGGCGGCACGACGTGGGCGCCGACCCTCGCCGTCGAGAGCGACGTGCACGAGGTCCGCGCCCATCCGACGCGCGCGCGGATCGCGATCGCCGCCTCCGCGGTCGGCCTCTGGTCGAGCCGCGACGGCGGCGCGACGTGGGCGCTCGAGCACGCGGGTCTTCATGCGCGCTACTGCTCGGCGGTCGCGTTCGTGGGCGACGACGTGTACGTCGCGGCGTCGGAGGATCACTTCGCGAAGGAGGGCGCGGTCTATCGGCGGTCAGTAGACGGAGCGGGTCCGCTGATGTCGGTCGGCGGCGGCTTCCCCGAACGAACCCAGGGCATCGCCGACACCGGCTGCATCGACGCGCGCGGCGGCGTCGCCGCCGTGTGCGACCAGCGTGGCAACCTCTACGTCTCCGTCGACGCGGGGAGGACGTGGGCGCGGCGCGGCGACGGCACGCCCGGCCCGAGCTGCGTGCTGATCGTGTGAGTGAAGAGGGCGCGGCGCAGGGGCTCGCGGACCTGCGTCGGCGACCGGAAATTCCCGAGCGAACGACCGATGCGCTAGGCGTCGTCGGCATGCTGGCCGCGCTCGCTCGAGGCAGGCTCCTCGTCCTGCTCGTCGCCGTCGCGCTCCCCGGAGCCGACGCCGGCGCCGCGCCGCTCACGCCGGTGTTCGACGCCCGCTCCGACCCGCCGCCTCAGCCGCCGAGCGAGGCCGTCGAGGCGCGCGTCGAGCGCGAGCTCTTGCCCGTCGCGCGGGAGGCGTGGAGCGGGCGGTGCGCCGACCTCGGCGGCTTCGCCGCGATCGACACCGCGCGAGGCGCGTTCACGCGTCCGCACACGAAGCAGACCGCGGTCCTCAATCGGGTGTGCGAGATCGGTCGTCAGACCGGACCCTGCGATCGACGCCCAACAGGAGCGACGTCAGTCGCTCGCGACGAGCTTGCGGACGTAGCTCGCCGTGGCGGTCGCGCAGGCCTCGGAGAGGTAGAGGAGCGCCTTGTCGCCGGCGCACGGTGTTCGCCGCCTCGACCTCGATCTCGGCGTAGTCTTTCGTCGACCTTCGCATGGTGGCCCGTACCACAAGCGGGCAGCGAGGCGTCAGCGGAGCGCGTCGCCGGGGCGGACGCGGCCCTCGGCGACGGCGCGCACGTACGGCGGATCGCGGCCCGATCGGACGGCAGACACGTCCGCGCGCATCGTCCTCGCGTCCGGATACCGCTCGAGCTTGTCGAAGGCGAGCGCGCGGTCGATCACGCCGCAGAGGGCTTCGTGGAACAGCGGGGCGACGGTCGCGAGCGGACGCACCTGCCGCGTCGCGGCCGCGATGAGCAGGTGCGCGTCGGCGAGATCGCCGTGGATCGGTCGCCCCGACAAGAGGTGATACAGCGTCGCGCCGAGCCCGAAGAGATCCGTTCGCCCGTCGGTGTCGCTGACCCTGCCGCTGGCTTGCTCGGGGGCCATGTACTGCCCGCTCCCGATCGCGGTGCCCGTGCGCGTGCGCGTCTTCTCGGGCAGCACGCCGGTGCCGTCCGGCAGATCCTCGAGGACGCGCGCGACGCCGAAGTCGAGCACCTTCACGCGCCCGTCGCGCCCGAGGTGGAGGTTCTCGGGCTTCAGATCGCGGTGAACGACGCCGTGCGCGTGCGCGACGTTCAAGACGTCGAGCACGTTGACGGCGAGCGACAGCACCTCACCGACTGGCATGCTCCCGTCGCGCGCCATGCGATCGAACACCGTCTCTCCGTCGAGGAGCTCGAGCACGAGGTAGGCGTCGCCGCCTTCGGACAAGCCGGACTCGAGCACGTGCGGCAGGCCTTCGCAGAGCGGGCCGACGGCCGCGAGGGCGCTGCCGATCGGGCCCTCGCGGAGGAAGCGCTTTCGCACCTCGTCTCGAGAAGACAGATAGGGATGGAGCACCTTCACGGCGCCCGCGGCGCCGCCTTCGCGCCGACCGAGGAAGACGCTCGCCATCCCGCCGATGCCGAGGACGCGCTCGAGCGTCCACGTGCCGATCTTCGCCCCGATGCGCGCCGCGGCCGCTGCCTCGTCCGGATCTTCGACCATCGCCGCCGTCAACGTACGCCGAAAACGCGCGCGCGTTGCGACATCGCGGCGATCTTGCCCGTCCTCATCCAACCCGCAGATGACCTCGGCCGGAGCCCTCGTCGCGGCGCCTCCCGTACCCGCGCGCGCGAGGTCGTGCGAGGGTCGGCGCGGCGACGACGCACGCGACGGAGGGAGCAAGCATGAAGGTCACTTCGGGTCCGGCCGATCGTCGCCACGCGCTCTTCGGAGGCCGCGGCGACGTGCTCGTGTGGAACCTCTCCGCAGACGAGGCGCCGGCGCCGCCGTTCGTCGTCGTGCTGTCGTGCGAGCTCGATCCCGACGGACGCGTGGGCCCGCACCACCAAGCCGAGTACCCGGAGATCGTCGTGTTCCTCGAGGGCGAGGGCGCGGCCTCCGTCGACGGCACGTCGCGCGACGTCGGCCCCGGCGCGGTCGTGTCCCTGCCGCTCGGCTCGATCTTGTCGATCACGAACCGCTCGCAGACGGAGCCTCTGCGCTACCTGATCATCAAGGCGAAGCAGCCGATCGCGCCCGAGGGCTCCGCGACGTGATCGCCGAGACGAAGAACGAGCCGCGCGGCGCCGACGACGCGAACCTCGAGCGCGCGGCCGGCGACGAGATCGAAGACCTGCAGTCGCTCGAGCCGCCTTTGCGCTGCGCATGCTGAGCGCGGCGCACCCGCTGTGGAGCTCGTTCCTGCTCGTGTCGGGCGGCCTGTTCCTGATCGTCTTCGCGCTCCCGCTCTTGTGCGCGCCCCTCCGCTGGGCGCGCTGGTTCGGCTGGACGGTCCCCGCGGACACGCGCCTCACGACGTATTTCGGGCGCTGCGTCGGCGGGCTGGCCGTGGCCATGGTCGTCGCCGTCGTGCGCGCCGCGCCTGCTCCGGAGCGCCACCTCGGCCTGTACGAGCTCGCCGCCTCGATGATGGCCATCCTGACCGGCGTCCACGTCGTGGGCGCGGTCGAGCGGTCGCAGCCGCCCGCCGAGACGTGGGAGATCCTCATGTACGCCGCGATGACCGCGTTGTTCGTCTGGGCCCGGCTCGCGCTCGGCTGATCCGCGCGTGGCGCTTGCGTGCCCTGCCGGAGTCGGGTCGACTGCCGCGGTGCAAGCCTTTCGAAGCGTGATCCTGTGGAGCGCGATCGCCGTCGTCGTCACGTCGTCGGCGTGCGGCGAAGACAAGCGATCCAAAGCGGCCGCCACGGCGGAGCCCAGGCCGGCGGCCGAGCCCCCGCCGCAGGCCGCGCCCCCGCCAGCGGCGGAGCCGCCCGCGCCGCCGGCTGCCGAGCCCCCGCCGGAGGGGACCGAGCACCCGGGCCACCACGGCGGCAAGGGCAAGGGTGAGCGCGGCGCGAAGGGCCCGCACGGCGGACCGGAGGGCGAGGGCGGTCCCAAGGGCGAGGGCGGCCCCAAGGGCGCCGAGCACGACAAGTCGCAGAAGGTCGTCCGCCTCGGCCGCGCTCACATGGAGTTCAACCACCCCGGCAACGGCTGGGCCGAGCGCAAGAAGGGCCCGTGGACGCTCTTCGCGCCCAAGGACAAGACGAGCATCCTCGGCTTCGTCGAGTTCGAGTCGCCGCGCGAGTCGACCTCGCGCATTGGCCAGATCGCCTCGCACCTCGACCTCACGAACATCAACTGGCGCGGCGCGGGCGAAGACAGGACGATCGGCCAGCAGCACCTCAAGGCGCACCACGCCGAGGGCACGTGCAAGGTCGTGTCGAGCAAGCACGACTGCGAGGTCGAATATTACACCGTCGAGGGCGCGCTCCTGATCGTGTACGCGTTCGAGACCGACGTGAAGAAGGTCGAGAAGAAGGAGCGCATGGCGACGCGTTCGGTCGAGTCGCTCCGCCGCTTCTGAACGACGCCGATCGCCGCGGGACGATTCGAACCCGTCATCGCCGCGCCCCGTCGCGCTCGCGTCGCGTCGCCGACGCCCACCCCGCGCCGACGCTCACTCCGCGAGCGTGGCGCGGACCACGCGGATCTTCGGGCCTTGAGCGTCGCTGAGCCGCGCGGTGACCACGACGTCGTCGCCGCGCACGCCGACGTCGACGAGCCGCGCGCCCTCGAGGTTGAAGAGGTCTTGCATGTCCGACGCTTCCATCGGCGTGCGCGCGAGCTCTTCGGCCGTGCCGTCGACGAGCGACAGGCTCGCGACGACGAGCTCGTGCGTCGTCCCGTCGGTCTTCACCGAGCCGTCGCACGTGCAGCCGGTCTCCGAGTTGCAGTCCTTCGTGTAGGCGAAGACGTCGTCGCGGTGCGTGACCACGAACGCGACGACCGCGCGATCGCCCGGTGCGCGCGCGGCGGCGTAGGCATACGCCTCCACGCCGGCGCCGACCTCGTTGCACGGCGGCGGGCACGTGCCGTTCGCGTCGACATATCCGCCGGGCGCGCACGAGGGCGCGAACGACGCCGCGCCGGCGACGGCGAACGCGGCGAAGCTCTGCGCCGACGGCGTGACCACGCGCAGGCCCCCGGCGTCTTGGACGAGGACCGCGTAGCGGACCGCCTCGGACGGCGCCGCGAGCGGCGCGCGCAGCGGGAGGTAATCTCCGACCGCGAGGGAGCCCGCTGCGATGACGCCGAGATCCGCGTCGAGGCCGGCTTCGCGCACGCGCACGTGCTGTCCGTCGGGGTAGGAGCCGACGCCGAACGCGAGGCGCGCGCCGTCGGTCGCGACGCCGAAGCGCACGTACGACGTGCCGTCCGGAAACGGCGCGGCGCTCTGCGTGACGCTCCCGTCGACCGCGACCGTGGCGACCGTGTAACCCGGCGTCGACGGGTCGCTGAACCCGTCGCTCTGGAAGAACACGAGCGGCGTGCCGTCGGGCGCGACGGTGGCGTCGCTGAACGGCGCCATCCGCGTGCCCGGGCGATCGACCGTCGCGCGCGTGAGCGCGCCGGGCAGCCCGACGAGCGCGGTCAGGCCACCTTGGTAGTCGTCGGCGGAGACGAACCGACTCTCGTCGCCAGCGAGGAGCAGCCGACCGTCGTCGGAGACGTCGAGGGCGATGGGCGAGGCCTTCAGGTCGAAGCCGTCGACCTCGTTCACGGCGCCCGTCGCGTCGAGCGCGAAGAGCCGCGCCGCGTCCCACGTCGACGTCGCGACGAACGTGTCCGTCGGCGTCGCCGCGGCGCGGACCCCCGCGGCCGCGAACGATGGCTCGGTGCAGCGGATCTCGACGTCGAACGCGATCGTGCACGACGCGCCCTCGCACGCGAGCGGCGTCGCGCTCGGCGCCGACGAGCACGTCGCGGGAGCTCCGCCGCCAGCGCCCGCGTGGTCGCCTCCTGCCCCCGCACCACCCTGCGCGCCCGCGCCCCCGGCGCCCGGCTCGCTCCCCCCGCCGCCGATCGGGGACCCGTCTTGCGCGTTGCTGCACCCGAAGCCCGCAACGGCGAGCAGACCGACGAGGAGACCGGAGCCGATCGAGCGAGTCATGTCGGCCCAGGATGCAGCTTCCGCGCCATCGCCGCCATTCGCTTCGCTTTGCGGCGCCCGGAGGTCGGCCCGCGACGCCGCGATCGACGTGCGCCGCAATGTGCCGCGCCGCATCGAGACGGTAAGATCGCCCGCGTGACCCCCGCCGACCTCGCGTGGAGCCCCGATCGGCTCGGCGGCGGCGAGCCGACGACGCGAGGCGTGCGCGTGCGCTGGCTCGGCACCGCCGGCTTCGAGATCGAGCACGCCGGCACGGTGCTGCTCGTCGATCCGTACGTCACGCGGGCTTCGTACGGCGCGTGCGTGTGGCGCCCGCTCGCGCCCGACCTCGCCGCCGTCGCGCGGTACGCGCCGCGCGCCGACGCGATCGTCGTCGGTCACACACACTTCGACCACGCGCTCGACGTGCCCGCCATCGCGCTGCAGACGGGCGCGAAGGTCTTCGGCTCGCGCTCGGCGGTCGCGCTGTGTCGCGCGTCGGGCGTGCCGGAGGCGCAGGTGCGCGACGTCGAGCGATCGCCGGGACAGGACGCCGTCGTCGTCGAGGTCGGTCCGCTCGAGCTTCGGTTCTATCCGTCGGCGCACTCGCGCTTCGCCCTCGGTCGCGTGCCGTTCCCTGGAGACATCGCCGACTGCGACGACGTGCCGCTGCGCATCGAGCGCTACCGATGCGGCGCCGTGTTCACGCTCGAGATCCGCGTCGCGGGAAAGACCATCGTGCACCTCGGCAGCGCCGAGCTCGTCGAGGCGTCGCTCGGCGCGCGCTCGCCGGATCTCCTGCTGCTCTGCGCGGCAGGCTGGACCGCGTCGGACAGGCTGCCCGAGCGCGTGATGGCGAAGCTCGCGCCGCGCGCCGTGCTGCTCTCGCACTGGGACAATTTCTTCCGGCCCATCGATCGCGGCGCCGAGCTGCTCCCGGCGCTCAAGCTCCCGCGGCTCGTCGACCGGCTGACGCGGGCGGCGCCCGACGTGCTCGTCGGGACGTTGCCGCTGCTCGGCGACGTCTGGCTTTGATGGAGCTCCTCGCGCTGGCCGGCTTGCCCGGCGCCGGGAAGACGACGTTCGCGCGCGCGCTCGGCCGCGCGATGCACGCGCCGGTGCTCACCGTCGACGCGATCGAGGCGGCGCTCTTCCGCGCGGGGATCGATCGCGCCGAACCGACCGGCCTCGCCGCGTACGTCGTCGCCGAGGCGCTCGCCCGGCGTCAGCTCGAGCTCGGCTTGTCGGTGATCGTCGACGCAGCGAACTACGTCGAGCCCGGCCGCGCGATGTGGCGCGCCCTCGCCGCCGAGGCCGACGTCGCGCTCCGCTGGATCGAGGTGGTCTGTTCGGACGAGCGTGAGCACCGGCGACGCGTGGAGGCGCGCGGCGTCGACATCCCCGGGTTCCATACGATCACGTGGGCCGACGTGCTCCGGCGACGCGCGGAGACGGACCCGTGGAGCGACGCGCGGCGCGTCATCGACACGACCGAACCGATCGAAGCGAACGTCGCGCGCGCGCTCGCGTCGCCGTGAGCCACGTGTGCAAACGCGACGGTCGCGCCGGCGGAACATGTAGTTCTATGGGGATTTTCCCATCCCCAGATCGCGTCCAGCGCAGCGACCGGCGAACGGTCAGTGGCACTCGCTCTGGAACTCGATCGTCTCGCCCGTGTCGACGACCTCGAAGTCGTCGCCGTGGATCTGGTCGAACGCCTCGTGGAAGCTGTCGTCGTCCCAGTGTGAGCTCGGCTCGCCGCTCACGTACCAGTTCGAGCCGTTGTCGGCGACGAACATGCCGTACGTCTGCAGGGCGGTCATGACGACCTTCGGCTGCGGGCCGGCGGCGGCGAGGATGCCGTTCACGTGGGCGTTGTTCTTGAGCCGGAAGCGCAGGCCCATCGGCGGCGCGTCGTGGCTCGTCTCGCTGCTCGCCTGGTGCCGGGCGGGCTTGATCCAAGCCTGCTGCGTCTTGTCGACGGTGAAGCGCAGCGCGTGGTCGATCGCGCCGGCGCTGACCTCGTCGTATCGCACGAGCCCGGGGAAGATCGGCAAGCCCGCCGCGTCGGCGCTGGTCAGGCAATCGGGCCTGAGCGCGTTCGACGTCAGATCGAAGATCGCGCCCGAGCCGGCTTGCCATTGACCGGACGAGTCGTCGGCGGCGAAGAGCTCGTAGAGCTTGCACTCGCTCGTGTCGACGAGGATGACGTGGCCGTCGCTGCCGTTCTCCTGCGGCACGTTCGACGGGATCGGATAAGGCCCCTTGTCGCTGTCGTCGGCGTAGGTGAAGCTCACGTCGACCTTGGTCACGGAGTCGTCGACGTAAGCGAACGGGATGCCGTCTTGGCAACAAGAGTCGAAGTCGGCGTGCAGCGGCCCGTCGTCGATCGCGTCGAGGAACGAGACGTAGTTGTCCGAGTTCGCGTCGAGCGGCGACTGCGAGACGTCCGTGTTCCACCAGTTGTCGCCGGGGAACACCGTGCACACGCTCGCGCCGCCGCCGCTCGTCGAGCTCGACACGCTCGGCCCGCCCGAGCTCGACCCGGCGCCGGCGCCTTCGCCCGGCCCGGCCGAGTCGCCGCCGCACGCGGCGTTCGCGAGCGCGAGCGCGGCGGCGGCGGACAGCGCGACCACGGCGCGCGCCTTCGGCGAGCGGACGGCGCGGGCGAGCGAGGCGTTCTTGGCGAGCGGCGTTCGGGCGGACATCGCCGGATGATCGCAGACCTCGGGCGGTTTGAGAACGACGTCGGCGCCGCCGCGCCCCCGCGCGCCGCGCGGCCGCGGCTTTGGTATAGGACGCGCGTGACGACGCCCCGACTTCGACTCGCCGCCCTCCTCCTGCTCGCGCCGCTCGCCTCGATCGCGTGCGACGCCGAGCCGCCCGCCGCGCCGCCGCAGCCGCCGCCGCCCGCGGCCACCGCCGCGCCCGCGTCGACCGGGCCCGGGTCGATCGACCTCGCCGCGATGGACAAGTCGGTGCGACCCGGCGTCGACTTCTTCATGTACGCGAACGGCGCCTGGTACGCGAACGCGCGGATCGCGCCCGACCGCACGTACACCGGCGTCGATCTGCGCATCCAGGAGGAGGTCGAGCTCCGCACGCGCTCGCTCCTCGAGGACGCGGCGAAGGCGAGCGCCGCCGCGGATACGTCGACGCAGCGCATCGGCGACTACTACGCGTCGAGCCTCGACGAGGCGCGCATCGAGTCGCTCGGCATCGCGCCGCTCAAGCCCACGCTCGACAAGATCGCGCAGCTCAAGACGGCGAAGGACCTCGCCGCGTACTTCGGCGCCGAGCTCCGCGCCGACGTCGACGTGCTGAACTCGACCAACCTGCACACCGATCGCATCCTCGGCCTGTGGGTCGAGCAGGACCTCAACGACTCGTCGAAGAACGCGCCGTACCTGCTCCAGGGCGGCGTCGGCCTGCCCGACCGCAGCTACTACCTCGAGGACGGGCCGCGCACGAAGGCGCAGCGCGAGGCTTACCTGAGGCACCTCGCGGCGATGCTCAAGCTCGCCGGCGTCGCCGACGCCGACAAGAAGGCCGCGCGCGTCGTCGACCTCGAGACGCAGATCGCGAAGACGCACGCGAACCGCGTCGACACCGAAGACGTCTCGAAGGGCAACAACCCCTGGAGCCGCGCCGACTTCGACAAGAAGGCTCCAGGCATGGACTGGGCGGCGTTCTTCGGCGCCGCGGGCCTCGCCAAGCAGGGCGGCTACATCGTCTGGCAGCCGAGCGCCGTCACCGGCCTCGCGAAGCTCGTGAAGACCGTGAAGATGGACGTGTGGCGCGACTACCTCGTCGCGCGCGCCATCGATCGCGCCGCGCCCGTCCTGCCGAAGGCGTTCGTCGACGAGAGCTTCGCCTTCTACGGCAAGACGCTGAACGGCGCCGAGGAGCTCGCGCCGCGCTGGCGCCGCGCCGCCGACGCGACGACCGACGCCCTGGGCGACGCGCTCGGCCACGCCTACGTCGACAAGTACTTCCCGCCCGAGACCAAGAAGGCGTGCGAGGTGATGGTGCAGAACCTCGTCGTCGCGATGGGCCGCCGCATCGACGCGCTCGCGTGGATGGCCCCCGCCACGAAGGCGAAGGCGAAGGAGAAGCTCGCCACGTTGAAGGTCGGCGTCGGCTACCCCGACACGTGGCGCGACGACACGGGCCTCGTCGTGAAGCGCGGCGACGCGTTCGGCAACCTCCAGCGCGCCGAGCTCTTCGAGTACCAGCGCAACGTCGCCAAGCTCGGCAAGCCGGTCGACCGCGGCGAGTGGGCGATGGTCGCGCACGTCGTCAACGCGGTGAACCTGCCCGTCCGCAACGCGCTCAATTTCCCCGCGGCGATCCTGTCGCCGCCGTTCTTCGATCCGAAGGCGACGGCCGCGGCGAACTACGGCTCGATCGGCGCGACCATCGGCCACGAGATCAGCCACTCGTTCGACGACCAGGGCGCCAAGTTCGACGCCAAGGGGCAGTTCGTGAACTGGTGGACGCCCGAGGACCTCGCCCACTTCGAGGCGTCGGGCGCGGCGCTCGCCGCTCAGTTCTCGACCTACAAACCGTTCCCGGACATGTCCGTCGACGGCAAGCTGACCCT
>DASYCF010001207.1:0-7335 GCA_036500365.1 Byssovorax sp. | reverse complement strand
GCGTTGCCTTCGCGGAGGAACCGCGCATGACGCGGCGAGACGTAGGGATCGTCCTCCAGGCGGACGGCGCCCTCCGTCCGTCCGACGTCGACCTGCTGGTCGTCCAGGGGGAAGCTGCGCCCCTCGCTGCCGTCTTCGACGATGACGGTGAGGCGCGCCCGCAGCGCCGGGCCAGCGTTCGTGGGCGCCTTCTTCTCCACCGCGGGACGCGGAAACGGGGCCGGTGAGTCCCGACGCGGGGGCGGGGCCGGTCGCTCGGGCGCCGGGACGGCCGAGCGCGCCGGTTCGGGCGCCGGCTGCGGAGGCGGGTCGAGCCGCTTGACGGCGGGGGCGCGCACGCTCTGGGGCGGCGCGGGGGCGGGCTCGGACGCGAGCTTCGTCTCGTCGAGGGGGGCGCCGCAGTATTTGCAGAACCGCGTCCCGGCGACGCAGTGGCCGTGACACCGCGAGCACGCGACGAGCTTCGCCGGAGCCTGCGGGGCGCCGGGCGCGATCGCGACGACGCGCGAGGCGACGATGGGCTGCTCCTGCGCGAAGCGCCGCGCCTCGTCCGTGGGCGGGGGCGGGTGCGTCTTGTCCATGCGCGCGCCGAGGTCGACGTTCGCCGTGGGGGGCGTGCGCGACGGCGCGGGCGGGGGCGGCGCCCTCAGGTTCTGGGCCGCGGAGGCGACGACGCCGGGCTTCATGTCGTGCGCGCCGCCGCTCGTCTGGGCGCGGGGCGCCCCCTCCGCCGCGAGCGTCGCGCCGCACGTCATGCAGAACCGGTAGTTCGGCGGGTTCATGCCGCCGCAGTCCGTGCACGTCGCGCCGTTCAGGCGAGCGGCCGCGCCGTCGTCGGGGGGCGGCGGGCGCGAGCGCGGGGGCTCCGGCAGGGGCGGCGCGAACGAGAACACGGGGGCCTCCGGGCGCGACTTCCGATCGCCGGCGCGCGACATCGGGGCGACGCTCGCGCCGGCCGCTTCGACGGCGCGGGGGGGCGGCGTCGGGGCGATCGGGAGCTCCACCTTCGGCATCCCGCTCGGAGGCGTGGGCGTGACGACACGCTGAACCTTCAAGCGGCGGCCGCAATCCTGGCAAAACGTCAGGCTCTCGGCGTTCTCTCGCCCGCAGACGTCGCAAACCACGGAGGGAGGGGACCGCGGAGCGCCCGTCGAGTCAAGCGCGTCGAGCGCCTGCCAGGTACATGGGTCACCGGCGCTTCAACTCGGTGCGGATCTCGACGCGCAGCTCGATGCCGATGAACTGGGCGAGACCGGTGGGCCGCTTCAGGCCCGCCGTGTCGGTCCAGCCGGCGATGAGCGCGGGGCGGTAGACGCCCGTCAGGCCCATGACGGCGGTGCGCGAGACCTCGAGCTCGACGCCGCCGCCGCCGAACGCGAGGGCGCCGCCGGTCTCGGCGCCCCACTCGTTGCCGTAGAGGAGGCCGCCGGCGCCCCACGTGACGAACGGCGCCGCCCGGTAGCCGATGTCGGCCATGTA
Source organism: Byssovorax sp. (assembly GCA_036500365.1). Taxonomy (GTDB): domain Bacteria; phylum Myxococcota_A; class Polyangia; order Polyangiales; family Polyangiaceae; genus DASYCF01. Next base: position 5,856 of record DASYCF010001207.1, on the reverse strand, counting down.
ACGCATCTCGAAGCGCGCCTGCTGGAAGATGCCGAGGCGGTAAAGGTTCGCCGAGTCCATCTTCGTGAACTCGTAGGCGCCGCCGATGTACCAGGGCCCCGGCGAGCGGTAGCCGCCGCGCAGGGCGAGGCCGCCGCCGCTGCCGATGATGCACGGCCCCTGCGGCGTCACGTGCGAGCCGCAGAGCGCGCCGTTCGACATGTCGGCGTTGATCGTCAGCGCGACGCCGTACTGCGCGTAGTCGACGTGGAGCGGCGGCGGGCGCGCCTCGGCTGGCGCCGTGCTGCGCCACGGCGGCGCCCACGAGCCGATGGCGAGGAACGGCGAGTCGTCGGCGCGGGCGTCTCCCGCGGCCGCGAGCAGCGCGGCGCACGCGAGGAACGTCGCGGATGCCGCCAGCCGAGAGCCCACCGCTTCACGCTACAGGAGCCCGTGCGCGTTGGCCAATCGCCCCCGCGCCGTGTCAGGTCGCGCCCGCGCCGCGAACGAGGTGGCGGGGCGTCCGACGCATGTCCGACACGCGATCGAAGCGATGCGCGCTTGACGTCGCGCCGCTTGCTCGCCTAAAGCCCAGGCGGTTTCTATGGAGATCCACCTCGACAAGCGCGCGGTCAAACAGATCCGCCTCTCCGCAGCGGACGCCATCGACGAGGGCGACACCGAGGCGCTGCGGGAGGACGTCCTCGAGGCGTTCAGCGAGGAGCAGGTCGAGGAGGTCGAGCGCAGGCTCGACAACGGCGACTTCTTCGAGTTCCTCACCGACATCCTCGACGAGTGGAGCGGCGACGACGTCGACGAGCTCTTCGAGCTGCTCGAGACGCAGCTCGGCGACCTCGGCGTCGACCTCAAGTACGAGCCCCGCGAGGACGACGACGAAGAGTCGGAGGACGACGCCGACGTCGACACGGACGACGAGGACGACGACGACGACGACGCCGAAGAAGAAGTCGTCGCCGACGAAGAGCCGTAGCGTCGAGCGCCGATGGTGCGCGAAGCGCGCGCACGCGTCACACCTCGCGGGAGAGTCAGCCGCGGGAGAGTCAGCCGAGCTCGTGCCCGCCCGGGACCTCGGTGACGCGTCGGCCCGCCGTCGAACGTGAGCGCGCGGCGCATGACCGTCGCGGTTGCCTCAGCGGAGGTCGCGCTCGATGTAGTCGGCGCAGGGGCGCTTCGACGTCGCCTCGGGCGCGGTCGGGCACACGAGGCGGGCGCACGCGGCGTAGCGGGAGTCCGGCAGGTCGCGGACGAGCTTCGACGCGGCGTCGCAGGCGCCGGGCTCGTCGCCTTGCTTCTGGGCGACGCGCGCCTCGGCCCACAGGGCGTCGTCGCGCAGGCGTGAGGTCGGGAAGTCGTCGAAGAGGCGCCGGAACTCGCGCCGCGCGGCCGCGGGATCGCCCAGCTTGTCGCGGTAGATCTCGCCGATCTCGAGCTGCGCCTCGGCGTAGTGCGGGCGCTCGTAGCTGCCGATGGTGTCGCTCTTCTCGCGCGCGCGCAGCATCTCCCGGAGGTGCTCGATCGCCTCGGCGGGGCGGCCGCGCGCGACGTCGAGATCCGCGGCGCGCTCGAGCGCCGCGTCCGTGAACGCGCCGCGCGGGTACGGCCATCGACGCGCGGTCGACAGGTACGCGTCGTGCGCGGCCGCGGCGTCGCTCGCGTGATCGAGCTCGAGCGCGACGAGGTAGGCGCACACCTCCTCCTGCTCGGTGCCGCGGAAGGCGGCGGACTCGGTCGTGATCCACCCGAGGGCGGCGCGCGCGCCGGAGCCCTGCTCGATCTCGCGGACGAGGCGCTCGAGCGCCGGCCGCGCGTTGCCGCTCGTCGGGTTCGCGCGCGCGGCGACCTCGAGCATCGCGCGGCCCTTCGCGGCGTCGCCGTGCTCGAGCTCGATCTCGGCGTCGTCGAACGCGGCGCGCGCCGCGCGCGGGCCCTTCGGCGAGACGCCCTCGAGGCTTCGCAGCGTGGCCTGCGCGCGCGGGTAGTCGCCGCCGCGCTCGCGCGACCGCGCCGCGAGGTAGAGCGCCTCGTCGCGATCCTTCACGCGCGGGCCGAGGGCGGCGGCGCGTTCGAAGGTCACGGCGGCGTCCTCGTGGCGACCGGCGTGCTCGGCGCGCTCGCCCTCGGCGAACAGGCGATCGAACGCCGGCGAGCTCGCGACGCCGCCTCCGCAGCCGAGCGTCACCGCGATCGCCGCCAGCGCGCCCGCGCGCGCGGCACGCGTCAAGGGCCGGCGACCTCGGCCACGGCCTCGACGAGGGCGCGCTTCGCCTCGGCGAGCTGCGCGTCGGACACGTCGAGGTGCACGACGGCGCGCGTCCTGTGCGGGCCCATCGCGCCGACGAGCACGCCGCGCTTCGCCGCCGCCTCGACGAGCCGCTCCGCGGGCGCGTGCGCCGTGTCGACCGCGACCTGGTTCGTCTCGACGGCGACGACGCGCGCGCGCGGGCTCACGTCGCCGAGCGCCGCGCCGAGCTCGAGGGCGCGCGCGTGGTCGTCGGCGAGCCGCGCGCGGTGGTGCTCGAGCGCGTAGAGCGCGGCCGCCGCGAGCACGCCCGCCTGGCGCATGCCGCCGCCGAACATCTTGCGGAAGCGCCGCGCCGCCTCCATCGCCGCCTTGTCGCCCGCGATCGCGGAGCCGATCGGCGCGCCGAGGCCCTTCGAGAAGCACACGCTCACCGTGTCGAACGGCGCCGCCAGCTCGGCCTCGGTGCGCTTCGACGCGATCGCCGCGTTCCAGAGCCGCGCGCCGTCGAGGTGGAGCGCGAGGCCGAGGGCGCGCGCGCGCGCCACGATCGCCTTCACGTCGGCCTCCGGGAACACGCGGCCGCCGGCGCGGTTGTGCGTGTTCTCGATCGCGACGAGCGCCGATCGCGGCGCGTGATAGTCGGGCGCGCGGTGCGCGCGCTCGAGGTCGGCGGCGGTGAACAGGCCGCCCTTGCCCGCGACGCGGAACTGCACGCCGGCCCACGCGGCGCCCGCGCCCGACTCGTCGGCCTCGAGGTGCGCCTCCTCGCCGACGATGACCTCGTCGCCAGGTCGAGTCAGGCACTGGAGCGCGATCTGGTTCGCCATCGTGCCGCTCGGCACGAAGAGCGCGGCCTCCTTGCCGAGCAGCGCGGCGGTGTCGGCCTCGAGGCGGTTGACGGTCGGATCTTCGCCGTACACGTCGTCGCCGACCTCGGCATCGGCCATCGCGGCGCGCATGCCGCGGGTCGGCTGCGTCACGGTGTCGGAGCGCATGTCGATGGGCTTCATCGACCGCGAACGGTAGTCGATGTCGCGGGTCGGGATCATCGCCCTGACGGTGCGCTCGCGCGTCGCGATCGAGGCCTTGGCGGCGACGCTCACATTGTGCCAGCGGCCGCCTCGGGGGCCCTGGCACAGGCGCGCGGTTCACCGGCGAGAGCAGGCATTTCTCGCGGTGAACCGGTGGCACGCCCGCTGCTTGGGGCCGGGCCATGATGCGCGACACGCTCCTCGCCCTCGGCCGCCGCCTCGCAGTCGTCGCCGCCGTCGGCCTCGCCGTCGGCTGCGCCGGGCAGGGCGACGACGAGTCGACGAGCCAGACGCAGGACTCGCTCGAGTTCGACTTCCGCGTCGAGCTCACGCCCGTCGTCATCCAGCCGGGCGAGGAGCGCTTCATCTGCGAGTACATCCCGGGCGACGGCCAGGACCACTGGCTCAAGGGCTTCGACACCGAGATCAGCGACGGCACCCACCACGTGGCGGTCATGCGCTCGAACGACCCGACCGTGAAGGCGTTCGGCCCCGTCGAGTGCAGCGGGCCGATGGACAAGATCACCACGATCGACGGCATGCTCCCCGGCTCGAACCAGCAGAGCGGCGCGAGCCTCATGCTGCCGGAGGGCGTCGCGCTCGAGCTCGGCCCGACCAACGGCCTCTACATCCAGGAGCACTTCGTCAACATCACGAGCGCGCCGATGACGACGCACGTCGTCTGGAAGGCCGCGACGATGCCGAAGGAAGACGTCGTGAACGAGGCCGGGCTCATCCAGTTCAACCACCAGAACTTCGTCGTGCCGCCCGGCCAGACCGAGGTCTCGCAGACGTGCGCGCTGCCGCAGGACATGAACATCGTCATGGCCACCGGCCACATGCACGAGCTCGGCCTCGAGTTCTCGGCGAACGTCGACGGCCACCGCATCTTCGACACGAAGGAGTGGAGCGAGCCCGACGTGCAGGAGTTCGGCGAGGGCTACGTCGTGAAGAAGGGCGCGCCCCTCACGTACTCCTGCACCTACGGCAACGCGACCGGGCGCGACGTGAAGGAGGGCTACAGCTCCACCGAAGAGATGTGCCTCTTCATCGCCATCTACTACCCGGCGGTCGACTCGCGGATGATCTCGAGGTGCGACGCGCCCGCGAGCCGGGCGTTCCCGCTCCCCGACGGCGACGGCATCGGCGGCGTCGAGGGCGGCGGCGGCGACGTCCACCCGCCGACCGGCGCGATCGTCCGCTCGAACTGAGCGCGCCCCGCGGAGCGCGCCATGATCGCCGCGTCGCGGTCGAGGCGGCGCCCTCGCGGTCGACCCCGCCGCCGGCGAGGTGGCTCAGAGGGCGACCGACACCTCCCGGCGGACGCGGGTCCGCGACCGCGGAGTCATGGTTGGGGAAGCTGCGCGCCTGGTCGATGGCGACGGCGCCCGTGAGCCGGACGCGGCTGCCGTTCCTGCACGCCGAGGAGCGCGGAATCCGCATGCTTCACCGAGGCGCAGCCGCGAAATCAGCTGGAAATCGTGCGGCGCGCGGGTTGCGAAGCGCCCCCTCGATGAACGACGCAGGAGACAGCGGGATCCTGTCGACCCCTCCGACGGCGGGCGCGTCGCGGAGGTCGCCGCGGCTCGTCGTCGAGCCGTCGCAGCGCACCACGCTCCGCGGCGGCTTCGGCGGGCGGCGCAGCCGCGACGCCTCGCTCGCGCTCACGAGCCGGGATCTCGAGCCGTTCGACCCGTCGACGACCACCGTCGCCGACCCGCTCCTCGGCGTCGTCGTCGCGGATCGGTATCGCATCCTCGAGCCCATCGGCCGCGGCGGCATGGGCGCGGTCTACAAGGTCGCGCACCTGCGGATCGGCAAGCTCGTCGCGATGAAGCTCCTCGCCGGCGACCTCGCGCGGGACGCCGACGTCGCGCGGCGCTTCAAGCGCGAGGCGTTCGCTGCGTCGCGCCTCGAGAGCCCGAACACGGTGCAGGTCTTCGACTACGGCGTCACGGGCGACTTCACGTTCCTCGTGATGGAGCTCGTGCGCGGCGAGAGCCTCGGCCGCGTCCTCCGCGCGTCCGGCCCGATGCCCGTCGGCCGGCTCGTGCGCATCATGGTCCAGGTCTGCAACGCGCTCGCGGAGGCGCACGAGAAGGGCGTCGTCCACCGCGACGTGAAGCCCGACAACGTGATGATCATGACCGCGCCCGACGGCGGCGACGTCGTGAAGGTGCTCGACTTCGGCCTCGCCAAGCTCCGCGACGCCGACGGCATCGCGGACATCACGAGCCACGGCACCATCGTCGGTACGCCGTATTACATGGCCCCGGAGCAGATCCGCGGCGACGAGGTCGACGCGCGCACGGACGTCTACGCGTGCGGCGCGCTCATGTATCGGCTCTCGACCGGCTGCCATCCGTTCTCGGGTCCCCCGATGAGCGTGATGGCGAAGCAGATCGGCGAGGAGCCGGTCCCGCCCGGCGAGCGCGCGCCCGAGCTCGAGATCCCCGAAGGCCTGAGCCGCATCATCCTCCGCGCCCTCAAGAAGGATCCTGGTGCGCGCTATCAGAGCGTCGAGGAGCTCCGCGCGGCGCTCGTCGACGAGGTGCGCGCGTCCGGCTCGTCGAGCGCCGAGCG
>DASYCF010001206.1:0-16712 GCA_036500365.1 Byssovorax sp. | reverse complement strand
TCACGCTCAAGGCCGCCGACTACTACGACGCGTGCGCGCCCCTCGTCGAGGAGACGATCGAGGCCATGCAGCCCGTGTTCGCGCGGCTCGGCGCCGAGGAGGGCGCGGAGGGCGACGCGCTCGGCGAGGTCGCGGGCCTCTACGTCGTCGGCGGCGCGAGCGCGCTCCCCGTCGTCGCGCGCGTGCTGCGCGAGCGCTACGGCCGGCGCGTGCACCGCTCGCAGTACCCGTCGGCGGCCGTCGCGATCGGCCTCGCGCTCGCCGCCGATCGCGACGCGGGCTTCGAGCTCTCGGACAAGCTCTCGCGGCATTTCGGCGTGTTCCGCGAGGGCAACGCCGGGCTCGACGTCGTCTTCGATCCGATCTTCGACCGCGACACGAAGCTCCCCGCGAACGGCGAGGAGGTCGTGCTCCGCCGTCGCTACAGGCCGATGCACAACCTCGGTCGCTACCGCTTCGTCGAGTGCGCGAGCCTCGATCCGCGCGGCGTCCCGCTCGGTGAGATGCGCGCGTTCGACCACGTGCTCTTCCCGTTCGACCCGAGCCTGCGCGATCGCGGCGACCTCACCGGCGTGCCCATCACGCGCCTCGGCGCCGAGGGCCCGCTGATCGAAGAGCGCTACGCCGTCACGCCCCACGGCATCGTCGAGGTGACGATCACCGACCTCGAGAGCGGCTACGGCCGCCTCTACCAGGTCGGCGCGTAGCCGCGCGCTCACTCGACCTGCGTGTAGACGAAGTCGCGCGACGTCGGCGCGAAGGACGGGCCCGCGGCGATGTGGCAGCCGACGCAGACGCTCTTGGCCGCGCCCGAGTCGCCGAGGCCGTCGGCCACGGGCGCCGTCGCGCTGATGCTCGGGTTGAACTCGAAGTAGTACCAGCTGGCGCCCTCCGCGCTGTCCGCCGCCGTCTTGAGGTACACGGCGTGGCCGACCACGCTGCCGCCGACGCTGTCCCAGAGCTCCTTCACGTTCGACGATCCCTCGGGAAAGTCGCCCGTCGCACCCGCGCCGGCGAGCAGGTCGTTCGAGCAGATGCGGTTGAAGCCGTGGGGCGACGGCGGCGTCGACGCGTGCGCAGCAGCCTGGCAGTGCCAGGCCATGTAGTAGCCGGCGTCGAGCCAGCTCGTGATGGCGGCGTCACCCTCGGGCGGCGTCTGCGCAGGGTCCGCAGTGGCGCCGGCGCCGCCGCCGCTCGCGCCCGAGGTGTCCGAGCTGCCGCAACCGACGACGCCGACGAGGGTGATCGCGAACCAACCAAGCATTGCCTTCATCGCATCTCCCACCGCAGGCGCCCTGCGCGCCGCGGGTCTCGGCGTACTACGGTGCACGAAGTGCGTGGTTTCGGTCAAACCGCGCGGATCGGCTCTCGCGATTGCGCGCAGAAACGAACGCCGGACGCCGTTCGCAGGCCCACGGGCGCCGACCGCGCCGCCGACGTTGCGATCCTCGCCCGTTCGTGATGAAAGCAGGGCCGAGCCCGCGCGCATGATCTCCGGCTTTGGCAAGCAGAACCTCACGATCGGCAGCTCGAAGAACTGCGACATCGTCGTGCAGGGCGACGGCGTGCTGCCCGAGCACGCTCGCATCGTGCATCAAGGCGGCGGGCGGCTCGTGTTCGTGAGCGTCGCGGGCGCGTCGAGCGCCGGCGGCCGCTCCCTCGCGCTCGGCGAGCAGGCGCCGTTCGATCTGCGGACCGCGTTCGTCGTCGGCGCGCGCGCGAACGTGCCGCTGCACCACCCGGCGATCACGCTCGCGCTCATGGCGCTCGGCACGCTCGCCGCGCCGCCGGGGCAGATCATCCTCGGGCGCGATCCGAGCAAGAGCTCCATCGTCATCCAACACCCGAGCGTGTCGAGCCAGCACGCGACCGTCATCGTCGACAAGATGATGGTCATCGACCACAGCTCGACGAGCGGCACCTACGTCGGCACGAGCCGCATCCCGTCCGGCTCGCCCACGCCCATCGAGCCGAACGGCGTGGTCGCGTTCGGGCCCGTGCCGGTGCAGGTCTCGCTCCTCATCAAGCTGGCCGAGGCGCAGCGCGCGCCCATCGCGTCGGACCCCAGCATCGACATGCCGTCGAAGGCTCCGCCCGCGTCGCCGTCGCACGACAAGCGGCCCGCGCAGGCGCCGGATCGCTCGCCGAAGCCCGCGGCCGCGGCCGTGGTGCAGGCGCCGAGCGCGGGCGCGCCCGGCAAGCGCCACCGCACCGTGCTCGGCCAGGTCGACTTCGGCGGCGCGGGCGCGAGCGTCAAGACGATCGGCCGCACGCCCGACAACGACATCGTGATCTCGCACGCGCAGGTCTCGAGCCACCACGCGCGCCTCCACCACCAGGGCAACCAGCTCTTCGTCGAGGATCTCCGCAGCGCGAACGGCACCTTCGTGCGCGGCAGCCGCATCCCGCCGCACCAGCGCGTGCCCGTGCAGAGCGGCGAGAAGATCTACATCGGGCCGATGCCGCTCGCGATCGACACGGCGCGCGGCGGCGCGGCGGCGGAGATCGTCCAGGTCCAGGAGGAGTACGCCGAGAACCGCTGGCCCGGTCGGCCGCTCTACGAGATCGAGGCGTGGAGCCTCCAGCTCGAGGTGCCCGATCGCGACGACGCGGGCCGCATGAAGGTGCTGCTCGACAGCGTGAGCTTCAAGGCGCTGCCCGGCGACATGATCGCGCTCATGGGCCCGTCTGGCGCGGGCAAGACGACCTTGCTGCTCACGCTCAATGGCTATCTGCCTCCCTCGAACGGCGTGGTCCGCATCAACGGCGAGGATCTCTATTCGATCTACGACAACCTCCGTGGATCGATCGGCTACGTCCCGCAGGACGACCTCGTGCACCCGGAGCTCACCGTGTTCGAGGCCATCCGCTACAGCGCGAAGTTCCGCCTGCCGCCCGACTACTCCGAGGACGAGATCGACGCGCGCGTCGAGCAGACGATCAAGGACCTCGGCCTCGAGACGGTCAAGAACCTCCAGATCGGAAAGCCCGAGAAGAAGATCCTCTCCGGTGGTCAGCGCAAGCGCGTGAACATCGCGCTCGAGCTCGTGACGGATCCCGTGATCCTGTTCCTCGACGAGCCCACGAGCGGCCTCGCCGCCGACGACACGACCGCGCTGATCAACCTGCTGCACGACATGGCGCAGCAGACGGGCAAGACCATCATCATGACGATCCACCAGCCCGCGAAGGACGAGTTCGAGCAGTTCACGCACTGCCTCGTCATGGGCTACGGCGGCGTCCCGATGTACTTCGGCCCCACGAAGGAGGCTTATCGCTTCTTCGGCACGTGGAAGGAGCGGCACGGCCACAAGAACGACATCGACAACCCGCGCGACATGTTCGAGATGCTCGCGCAGCGCGAGCGGCCGATCTTCGAGCGCATGAAGCAGCTCGACCGCGACGCGCAGCGCGGCGAGGCGCGGCGCATCGCCGGCGTCGAGTGGCGGCGCGAGTACGAGAACCCACAGAACCGCACCTTCCAGCGCATGTACTCGGGCCGGCGCGCCATCGGCACGCAGATGGTCGAGCGCGCCTTCCCCGCCACGCGCAGCACGACGAGCGGGCAGTTCGGCCTGCTCCTGTCGCGCTACTTCAAGGTCAAGGTGCGCGACGTCGGCGGCACGCTGATCATGCTCCTGCAGGCGCCGATCATCGGCATCCTGCTCGCGGGCGTCTTCGGCGGCCAGGAGCGCAGCGTGCCCTCGTGGTGCCTCGGCGCGCTGAACGAGCTCGCGACGCGCACGGGCACCAAGGCGCCGTCCGATCTCCTGTCGCGCATGTCGCCGACGACCGATCACACGGGCGCGATCTTCTTCCTCGTCGTCGCCGCGGTGTGGTTCGGGACCTCGAACGCGGCGCGCGAGATCGTGAGCGAGCGCGCCATCTACATGCGCGAGCGCATGGTGAACCTCGGCCTCCTCAACTACGTGCTGTCGAAGTACGCGCTGCTCGCCGTGTTCTGCGTGATCCAGTGCACGGTGCTGCTCGCGATCGTGTTCTTCGCGCTCGGCTTCCACGGCGGGATCAACGCCTTCGGTATGCAGCTCGCGTCCCTCGTCGCGACGAGCCTCTGCGCCGTCGCGCTCGGGCTTCTCCTGTCGACCGTCGTCGCGTCGAGCGAGGCGGCGATGGCGCTCACGCCCATCGCGCTCATCCCGCAGGTCGTGCTCGGCGGCCTCATGGTGCCGATGACGACGGTGCCGCAGCTCCGCCCGCTGATGATGGCGATCCCCGCGCGCTGGGGCTTCGAGGGCGCCATCTCGCCCGAGCGCATGGCGCTCGCGAACGACCCGTCGTGGCTCATCGATCTCGGCAAGCCCGACACGACGAGCGCGCCCGACTTCATCGAGGCGGGCAGGTTCAAGTGCGCGGTCGCGCAACTCGCCGCAGACAACTTCCAGGGCGCCTGGGGCTTCACCACGCACGAGACCACGTGGCTCCCGTTCGCCGTGCTCGGGGGCATGACCGCGGGCATCCTGCTGCTCCTCTGCTTCATCCTGAAGCGCCGCGACCCGGTGTAGCGCGCATGGAGCCGTCGCCAGCGATCGCCGCGCGCGTCGCCCGCGTGGTCCGAGGCGCGGGCGCTCCGGAGGCGACGACCGACGCGCTCGCGGCGTACGTGGCGCGCGTCGCCGCGGTGAACGAGAAGATGGATCTCACCGCGGCGCGCACGGACGACGCGCTCGTCGACCTCTTGCTCGCCGACGCGCTCGAGCTCGCGCGGCGCGTCCCCGAGGGCGCGCGCGTCGTCGACGTCGGCAGCGGCGCCGGCGCGCCGGGCCTGCCGCTCGCGATCGCGCGCCGGGACCTCGCGCTCACGCTCGTCGAGCCGCAGCAGAAGCGCGTGAGCTTCCTCCGCGTCGCCATCGGCGCGGCGACCTGGACCGGCGCCGCGCCCCGACCCGCCGTGGTGCGCGCGCGCGGCGAAGAGCTCGCGGCGCGCGGCGCCCGGTTCGACGTCGCCGTGTCGCGCGCGACGCTCGCCCCGCAGGCCTGGCTCGAGCTCGGCGCGCGCCTCGCGCCCGACGTGTGGGTGTTGCTCGCGCAGGGCGACGCGCCGTCGACGCCGGCCGCGCGCGCCGTCGACGACGTGTCGTATGCGTGGCCGCTCGGCGGCGTCGCGCGGCGCGCCGTGCGCTACGCGATCAACGCATGAACAGATAGCCAATCGCGGCCACGGCGCCGAGCAGCAAGACGAGCCCGCCGGCAGCCGCGAAGAACATGACGCCGAGGAGGCCCTCCTGCGGCGGCGGCGCGAGCGCCTCGCCCCCCGCGTCGGGGGCGCCGCCGTCAGCCTCGCCCGCCGGCTCGTGGGCCGGGCTCATCCGTAGACGGCGCTCGCGCGCTTCTTCCGCGGCTTCGGCGCCGCGTCGCCGAGATCATGGACGGCGGCGAGCGCCCGCTCGAGCGCGACGGGCATCGTCCGCTCCTCGATCTCGCGCTGCAGCTCTTGCCAGATCGGGAACGCCCGCTCGATGGCGACGCGACCCGCGCGCGTCAGCACGAGGCGCTGCGTGCGCCGATCGGCGCCCGCCTCCGCGCGGAGGAGCTTGCGCCGCTTGAGGAGGGCGACGGTGCGCGAGAGCGCCGACTGCTCGATCGCGAGCACGTCCGCGAGCCCGGTGAGGTGCAGCTCGCCGCGCAGGTTCACGGCCGAGAGCACCGTGAGCTGCGTCGCGCGGAGGCCGATGCTCGCGAGGCGCGCGTCGTACCGCCGCGTCACCGCGCGCGCGGCCCGCCGCAGGTGGAAGCACGCGCACGCCGCGGCCATGACTCGACAGGATCCACGGAGGCTCTGAGGCTGTTGTGCGTTCATCACTCCTCGTCGCTACGGTACGGGGTATCGCCAGATGTCGTGGCCGGAGATCCAATAGACATACGTGCCGTCGGTCGCCATCGACTGGACACCTTGAGGCGCCGCAGCGACGACGGTCTCGGCCTGCACGAGGCCGAGGTCACGCGTGGAGATCCCGGTCGCCGTCGCCCAGAACATGTCGGTCGTGCCGGTCCCGGTCGTCACGAGCACCAGCGGGCCCGTCGGCGCCGCGTTGGTCGTCGTGATCATCGTCGTCGTCGAGCCGGCCTCGCCCACCCCGATGCTGCTTGCATCTACGTAATAGACCGAGCCGCCGAGCGCGAACAAGCCGAGGGCGCTCTGGGCGAAGAACTGGAGCCCGGTGCCGTCGGTCAGCGTGTAATAGATCTTCGCGTTCGCCGAGTCCGCCCAATAGACGTGCGCGTCGTCGGCCGCCATCGCGACAGGCGCGTTCGTCGTCGGAGGCGGCGTGACGACGTTCGTGAAATCGAGCCGCGGTGCCGTGCTGCCGGAGTCGGTGTTCGAATATTTGAACAGGTGAGTCGCCGTCCCGTTCCCATCCGTAGAGAGCCAGAAGGCGGTGTTCGAGTTGCTCGCGAGCATGCACGAGCCCGTCGTCGCGGGCGCGAGCGCGTTGACGGGCGCGAGCTGCACCACCCCCGCAGCCGCGCGGCCGAAGCCTCCACCCACGGGCACGGTGGCGCATGGCATGGCGGCAGGCGCGAGCTGAAGCGGGTGCCCCGGCGAGCTCGTCGGCGTGTCGTAGAAGCGGCCGTCGACGAGGTCCCCCCACCGGAGGAAGCCGTTGCCCGCCGAGATCCCGACGGGCTGCGGCAGGCCGCACTCGACGGGCTCGACGCCCGACGCCATCGGCGCGCAGCTGCCTCCGCCCGCGCCGCCGACCGGCTCCCCAGCGCCCACGCTCGTGCCGGTGGCGCTCGTCTGCTGGCCGCCGCCGCGGTTCGTGCCGGTGCTCGACGTCGACGCGTCGCCGCCCGCGCCCGAGGCCGAGGTCGGGCCGTGCGACATGGTCCCGCGCGTCGCGGACGAGGCACCGCTGGCGACGTCGCCGCCGCCGACGTCGCCCACCGAGTACGCCGGGAACAGGCAGGCCGCGTCGGTCAACGCGCACACGGCGAGCGCCGACGCCGCCGCGAGCGCGACGACGACTCGGGCGCGATCGCCCGCGGGGCGCCTCAAAACTCACCCCCGACGCCGTTCGCCGTGGGGCGCACGACGAAGCTCGACGCGCTCGCCGGCGCGCTCGGCCGAAGCACGAAGAAGAGGACCCCGGCCGCCGCGACGCCGACGCCGCCCGCGATGAAGCCGACGGTGGAGCCGACGCGGGCGCCGTTGTACGCGTCCACGTCCGATTGCGCGGACGGCGGGCACACGTGGCCCGAGTTGCACCCGCTCGTGTCGAGGCTCGATCGCTTCGACGCGGCGAGGCCTGCGAACACGCCGCCGGCGGCGAGGCCCGCGACGCCTCCGCCGAGCGCCACCCACACGGGCCACCGCGACGGCTGCGAGGCGACGACGGGCGCGGCGCTCGCGGGCTCGGCGACGGTCGGCGCAGCCAGCGAGAGCGAGACGCGGCGGGTGTCGCCCTCGGCGACGGTGACCGACGCCCGCGCGACGCGATCGCCGGCGCGCGCCTCGACCGCGTGGACGCCGGGATCGACCTGGCGAGGCTGCCCCGCTGCGTCGGCCGGCACGCGCGCGTCGTCGATCGTGATCGCCGCGTCGGACGCGCCCTCGACGACGAGGGTGATCGTGGGGATGACCTGGGCGAGGGCCGCGCGTTCGCGCGTGGCCGCCGCCTGCGCCTCTTTGAGCGTCGTCGACGCGTTGGGCGGGAGCTCCACCTTGGCAGCGTCGAGGTAGGCCGCAGAGGCAGCCAGCAGATGGCCGAGGCGGCGCTCGCACCGCGCGATGGCGAGCGACAGCGACGGAGCAGCGTAGAGATCGCGCGCGGCGTGGAGCTTGACCAGCGCGCCCACGAAGTCGCCCTTGTCGAAGAGCGCGAGGCCCTGCGCGCCGAGCTCTCGCGCGCGCTGCTCGCTCGTCGGCGCCGCTGCGGCGACGGTCGCGAGCGCAGTCAGCGCCGCGGCGATCGCGCCTGCGATCCACCGCGCCGGCCGTCGCTCTGCTCGTGCCATCCGGTCCCTCGGTCGTGCGCGACGTGCCACGGGCCCGCCGTGATCCATGTAACTACATGGATGAGGGGCCGTCAAACGCGCGCCCATGGACTTGGCCCACGCAGCGAGCGCGTGCGAACCGGAGGCATGCAGCCTCGCTCGCACGCCGAGCTCGTCACGCTGAGGAAGCTCGCCGAAGAGCTCGCGGCCGGGCGCAAGGAGCGCCTCACGACGGTCCACCTCCTCGCCGCCGTCGCCGCCGCCGAGGCGCCCGCGAGCGAGCTCCTCCGGGAGCGCAAGCTCGACCGCGACGCGATCCTCAAGGCGAGCCGGTCGTTCGACGACGACGACGGCGCGCTCCACCGCGCGTTCGCCGCCGCGCGCGACCTCGGCGGGCGCGGGCCCGCGAAGGAGCCGGGCGCGCTGCACCTGCTCCTCGCGCTGCTCGCCGACCGCGCGAGCGCGGCGCACCGCGCGCTGCTCCAGGCGGGCGTCGAGATCGCGCGGCTTCGAGCCGCCGCCATCCAGCTCGCCATCGGCGCGATCACCCCGCGCCGCGTGACGCCGAGCGCCCCCGCGAGCGAGCCGCCGAGGCCGGCGGCCGAGCCCCTGCCCGAGCGGCGTCCTCGCGCCGCCGTCGTCCCGCGCGCGCCCGTCGACGCGCCGACGCAGCCTACGCGGGGCGCCACGCGAGGCCGCGTCCACAGGCCGGCGCCGATGCTCGCGAGCGCGCGTCCCGGCGTCCCCGTCTCGCTCGTGCCGCAGCCGCGCGCCCGCGCCGCGAAGCTCGAGCCGACGACGACGGCGGGCATCGGCGCGGCGCCGCCGGCTCCGTCCACGCCGCCGCCCGCGCTCGAGGCGAGCTCGCGGTCGCGCGTGCTCGAGCGCGATCGCTTCCCGCTGCTCGCGGCGTTCGGGAAGAACCTCTCGGCCGCCGCCGCCGAGGGCCGCTTCGATCCGGTCGTCGGGCGCGACGACGAGATCGACGAGCTGCTCGACGTGCTCGCGAAGCGCCACACGAACAGCGCGTGCCTCGTGGGTCCGCCCGGCGTCGGCAAGACGAGCGTCGTGCGCGGCCTCGCGCAGCGCCTGGTCGAAGAGGACGATCCGCGGATCGTCGTCGAGCTGGTCGCGTCGGAGCTCGTCGCGGGCACCGGCACGCGCGGCGCGCTCGCCGAGCGCATCGCCTCGATCATCGCCGAGGTCGGCAAGAGCGACCGCGACGTAGTGCTC
This sequence comes from Byssovorax sp., assembly GCA_036500365.1. Taxonomy (GTDB): domain Bacteria; phylum Myxococcota_A; class Polyangia; order Polyangiales; family Polyangiaceae; genus DASYCF01. The sequence goes on along the minus strand of DASYCF010001206.1, from coordinate 7,523 downwards.
TTCTTCGACGAGATGCACGAGCTCTTCGGCGGCGCGCTCGACGAGGCGACGGCAGAGCTCAAGCGCGCGCTCGGCAAGGGCGACGTCGTCGTGATCGGCGCGACCACGGCCGAGGAGCTGAAGAAGGTCGCCGACGCCGACGCGACGCTCGCGCGTCGGTTCACGGTGCTCGAGATCGAGGAGCCCGACGTCGCCGACGCGTTCTTCGTCGTGAAGGGCGCCGCGGTCGCGCTCGGGCGTCATCACCGGCTCGCGTACGCGGACGAGGCGGTCGCGAGCGCCGTCGACTGGTCGATCCGCTACCTGCCCGGACGCGCCTTGCCTGACAAGGCGATCGCGCTGCTCGACCTCGCGGGCGCGCGGCTCCGGCGGCGCGGCGGCGCGTCGACGGTCGCGCCGAAGGACGTGGCGCAGGTCGCCGCCGAGGTCGCCGACGTGCCCGTCGAGCGCCTGCTCGAGACCGATCACGAGCGCATGCTGAACCTCGAGGCGCTGCTCGCCGATCGCGTCGTCGGGCACGTCCCCGAGCTCGCGCGGATCGCGCGCGTCTTGCGCCGCAACGCCGCGGGCCTGCGCGGGCGCCGTCCGATCGGCTCGTTCCTGCTCCTCGGACCGACCGGCGTCGGCAAGACCGAGACCGCGAAGGCGATCGCCGAGGCGCTCTTCCACTCCCAAGACGCGATGACGCGGCTCGATTTCTCCGAGTACGCGGAGGCGCACGCCGTCGCGCGGCTCGTCGGCGCGCCGCCCGGCTACGTGGGTCACGACGCGGGCGGTCAGCTCACCGAGGCCGTGCGTCGCCGCCCGTATCAGGTCGTCTTGCTCGACGAGATCGAGAAGGCGCACCGCGACGTGCTCGAGGCGTTCCTGCAGGTGCTCGACGAGGGCCGGCTCACGGACGGCCGCGGCCGGCGCGTCGATCTCACGAACGTCGTCATCGTCATGACGTCGAACCTCGGCGCGGCCGAGGCAGGCGCCGCGCGCGCCGAGCGCACCGTCGGCTTCGGCCGCACGCAGGGCGTCGCGCCGGGTCGGCTCGCGGAGGTCATGGTCGGCGCCGCGCGCCAGCACCTGCCGCCGGAGCTCTACAACCGCATCGACGAGGTGCTCTGCTTCGGTCCGCTGACGAGGCCCGAGGTCGCCGAGATCGCGCGGCGGCAGCTCGGCGAGCTCGAGGAGCGCCTCGCCGCACGCGGCGTCGGCCTCGACGTCGACGACGACGTGGTCGAGGCGCTGCTCGCGTCGGGCGGCTTCGACGTCGAGCTCGGCGCGCGGCCCTTGCGGCGCACGCTCGGCCGCCTCGTCGAGAACCCGCTCGCGGAGCTCATCTTGAAGGGGGAGCTCGGCGAGGGCGCCGTCGCGCTCGTGGGGGTCGACGGCGGCGAGATCGTCGTCGACGCCGTGCCCGCCGGCGCGCGCGAGCACGCGGCCAGCTGAGCGTCAGCCCATCTTCTCGAGCAAGCGCCTGAACTCGGCCTGCTCCGCGTGGTCGAGGCGCCCGAAGCGCTCCTCGAACGCGCCCTCGAGGAGCGCGACGCCGCGGCTCACCGTCCTGCGGCCGGCGGCCGTCATCGTGAGGCGGTGCCGTCGCAGGTCGGTCGGGTCGATGCTGCGCTCGAGCAAACCCGCCGCCTCGAGGCGCTTCACGTAGACCGTCACCGTGGGCTTCGGCATGCAGAGCCGCCCGGCGAGCGCGGCGGGATGCGGGAACGCTTCGACCTCGGCGAGGAGCAGAAGCTCCTTCACCTCGAGGCCGAGCTCGGCGATCGCCGGGCCGACGCCCGCGATCACCGACGCGACCAGCCGGTAGTCGAGGGCCCAGACCTTCGCGCCGTTGATTTGCCCGAGCGAAGCGAGGGCGGGGTTTGGGGCCGCTCGCGGCCCCATCGAGGATTTTGCCATGTGGGGTTGCGCGCGATTGGTTCATGATTAAACCATCGAGCGCTTGAACTAGTTCGTAGTTGAACCAACGATACCACGTCCGCAGAGGAGGTCTCCATGTCGCTCGATCACTACGTCACGCTCGGTCGCTCCGGTCTCCGCGTCAGCCCGCTCTGCCTCGGGGCGATGACGTTCGGTGAAGACCTCGGCTGGGGCTCGAGCGTCGAGGAGTCGCAGCAGATCATCGACCGCTACGTCGAGCTCGGCGGCAACTTCATCGACACCGCGAACTTCTACACGAAGAGCCACTCCGAGAAGATCCTCGGCGATCACGTGGGCCGCCACGCGAGCAAGCGCGATCGGCTCGTGCTCGCGACGAAGTTCAGCGGCAACCTCTACCCCGGCGATCCAAACGGCGGAGGCTCGGGCAGGAAGTCCCTCGTCGCCGCGTGCGAGCAGTCGCTCAGGCGCTTGCAGACGGACTACATCGACCTCTACTGGCTCCACAACTGGGACGCGCAGACGCCGATCGACGAGACGATGGCCGCGCTCGACGACCTCGTGCGCGCGGGCAAGGTCCGCTACGTCGGCGTCTCCGACACGCCGGCGTGGAAGGTCGCCGAGGCCAACGTCACGGCGCGCTTTCGCGGCTGGTCGCCGTTCATCGGCCTGCAGATCGAGTATTCGCTGCTCGAGCGCAGCGTGGAGCAGGAGCTCGTGCCGATGGCGCGCGAGCTCGGCCTCGGCATCACGCCGTGGTCCCCGCTGAAGAGCGGCCTGCTGAGCGGCAAGTACACGCGCAGCAACGCCGGCGAGAAGAGGGCGGATCGCGCCGCGTTCATGCAGCACCTGCTCGTCGAGGACACGTGGACGCTCGTCGACGAGCTCGAGGCGATCGCGAAGTCGCACGAGAGCACCGTCGCGCGCGTCGCGCTGTCGTGGGTCATCGCGCAGCCGGGCGTCACGTCGACGATCATCGGCGCGCGCCGCCTGTCCCAGCTCGACGACAACGTGAAGGCGTTCGAGGTGACGCTGAGCAACGAGGAGCTCGCGACGCTCGACGCGCTCACGAAGCCGACGTTCGGCTTTCCGCAGAGCATGGCGCCCATGTTCCCCGCCATCCACAACGGCGGCACGAGCGTGAACGGCGTGCAGATGCCGCCGTCCGGCTTCGTGATGCAGGCCGGCGACAAGCCGTACTGACGACCGGGCGCTCAGCGCTTGCGGCGCTGGAGAAGCACGGCAGCGAGGACCACGACGCCCGTCAACATCAGGCGGGTGTCGGTGTCGAACGCGTTCAGGCTGAGCACCTTCTGCAGCGTCCCGAGCGTGAGCGCGCCCACGAGCGTGAGGCCGACGCCGCCGCGGCCGCCGGCGAGGCTCGTCCCGCCGAGGACCACCATCGCGATCGCGTCGAGCTCGTAGCCGGCGCCCGTCTCGGGGTCGCCCTGCGTCTCCATGGCGCACTGACAGATGCCCGCGAGCGCCGCGAAGAGGCCGGAGGCCGCGTACGCGAAGACGAGCGTCGCGCGCACGGGCACGCCGGCGAGGCGCGCCGCCTCGGCGTTACCGCCGACCGCGTACAGGTACCGGCCGACGCGCAGGCGTCGCAACACGACGTACGTCACCGCGAAGCAGGCCAACATGATCAGCGTCACGATCGCGACGTTGTCGCCGAGGATCCGTCCGTCGAGCGCGTCGAAGATCGCGGGGCGCGGCGCCGTCGTGATCGCGCCGCCCGGGAGCTCGACCGCGTTCGTCACCTTGCGTCCGCCGGCGACGAGCTTCGCGAGGCCGCGCGCGAAGACCATGAGCGCGAGCGTCACCACGAACGGCTGCACGCGGAGGCGCCCGACGACGAAGCCCGAGAACGAGCCCGCCGCGGCGCCCCCGGCGAGCACGAGCGGGAACGCCGCGGCCGCCGGCACCCCGAGATGCATCGTGAGGACGGCGAACGCGACGGCGGCGAGCGCGAGCAGGCTGCCGACCGCGAGATCGATCCCGCCGGTCACGACGACGATCGTCATGCCGCAGGCGAGCATGCCGTGCGCGGCGATCTCGCGCAGCGTGCCGCGGTGCGTGCTCCAGCGAAGGAACGCGCCGCCGCCGTTCGCGGCGCACCCGAGCAGCACCACGAGCGCGAGGCCGAGGGCCGCGCGCCCCGCGTCGGTCGCCGCGAACCTGCGGGCCCGCGCGACGAGATCGTTCACGGCGTCGCTGCCTCGGCGCGCGCGGTGATGGCGAGGATGCGATCGGCGCGGAGCTCGAGGCGGCTCCGCGTGCGGAGGTCGTACGCGAGCACGAGCGGCGGATCGACGTCGGTTCGCACGCTCTTCACGACGAGCGCGAGCTCCTCGGGCGCCTTGCGCGCGCGACGAAACCGCACGTCGACGGCCGCGCCGACCTCGGCCGCGCGCACGGCCGCCGCGACGATGTCGGGCCGCGCGAGCTTGTTGCCGACGCGCACGTGCCAGAGATCGCGCGGCGTCGTCGGCGCGAGCTGCGCGCTCACGCGGCGGAACACCTCGCGGAGCACGCGCACGTCGTCCTCGGCGCGGTGCGCGGCCCGCTGCTCGACGCCGAACGCCTCGGCCAGCGCGCCGAGGCGGTGGCTCGGGAGCGCGAACGCGCGCCGCGAGAGCGTGAGCGTGTCGAGGTAGAACGGCACGCGCGACGACGCGCCCGCGCGCGCGAACTCGGCCTCGAGGAACGCGACGTCCCACGCGGCGGCGTGCGCGACGAGGACGGCGCCGTCGAGCAGCTCGGCGACGCGCGGGGCGAGCTCCGCGAACGTCGGCGCGCGCTCGACCTCGCGCGGATCGATGCCGTGGATGTGCGCGTTGCCGAACGCCCACACGTCGGGCCGCACGAGCGACGCGAGCGAGGCGACGACGCGCTCGCCCTCGACCCGCTCGACGCAGACCTCGATCACGCGGTCGACGTCGGCGCGCAGGCCCGTCATCTCGAGGTCGACGAACGCGAGCTTGGCCTCGGCGATCGGCGCGTCCCACGGCGGGCCCGCGGGCGGCGCGGCGGACCGCGATCGCGGCGCGCTCAACCTCGGCGCGGCCTCACGTGGAGGCGCCCTTCTTCTTGGGCTTCATCGCGGCGACGATCGGCTTCACCACGGCGGGGTCGGCCATCGCGAGCTGGTTGAACTCGCCCGCGCCCGCCAGCCAGCGCCCGCCGTCGATCGTCACGATGTCGCCGGTGATGTACGCGGCGTAGTCGCTCACGAGGAACAGGGCGAGGTTCGCGAGCTCCTCGGGCTCGCCGAAGCGGCCGAGCGGCACGTGCGACTTCCACGTGTCGTTTGCGTCGGCGTTCGGGACCAGCCGCTGCCACGCGCCCTCGGTCGGGAACGGGCCGGGCGCGATGCCGTTGACGCGGATCTTGTGCTTCGCCCACTCGACGGCGAGCGAGCGCGTCATCGCCATGACGCCGGCCTTGGCCGACGCGCTCGGCACGACGAAGCCCGAGCCCGTCCACGCGTACGTCGTCAGGATGTTCAGGATCGCGCCGCCGCGACCGCTCGCGATCATGCGGCGGCCTGCCGCGAGCGACGCGTGGAAGGAGCCCTGGAGCACGATGCCGACGACCTACGCGAACGCGTTCGGCGAGAGGTCCTCCGTCGGACACAGGAAGTTTCCGGCCGCGTTGTTCACGAGCACGTCGACGCGGCCGAGCTCCGCTTCGGCGCGGCCGACCATCGCGTCGACCTCCTCGAAGCTCTTCACGTCGCACCGAATCGAAAGGGCCTTCACGCCGAGGGCGCGCACCTCGTCGGCCGCCGCCTCGACGTGCGCTGGATCGCGGCTCGCGAGCACGAGGTTCGCGCCGAATTCGGCGAACTTGAGGGCCATCGCGCGGCCGAGGCCCGTGCCGCCGCCCGTGACGATCGCCGTGCGACCCTCGAGGCACCGCTCCTTGAACATCGGCTCGAGTTACCCGAAGCGCCGGCGCGTTGCTACACTGCCCGCCGTGTCACGCTTCACGTCGCAAGAGCTCGACGCGCCCGCCCCGGCGGAGCCAGCGTCCACCGAGTCGCCGGCGCCAACTCCCGAGGTCGACGCCGCGCCGCACGAGCCGCGCGTCGGCCCCGCCAAGTGCGCGCTCGACCTGCCCGTGCTCGTCGTCAACCGGTGGTTCCAGCCGGTCCAGATCACCAGCGCGCGCCGCGCCTTCCTGCTGCTCTACGGCGGGTCCGCCCTCGCGATCGACGAGCGGGGCGATCTCCACGATTTCTCGGGGTGGCGCGCGCTGCCCGTCCGCGAGAACGACGACGAGGTGTCGATCGTCGGCGGCGCGCTGCGCGTCCCGCGCGTGCTGCACCTGCGCCGCTACGAGCGCATGCGCCGGCCGACGATCCGCCTCACGCGCAAGAACCTCATGCTGCGCGACGGGCACACGTGCCAGTACTGCGCGCGCAAGCCCGGCGTGCGCGACCTCAACATCGACCACGTGACGCCGAGGTCGCGCGGCGGCGAAGACACGTGGGAGAACCTCGTGACCGCGTGCAAGCCGTGCAACCTGCGCAAGGGCTGGCGCACACCGGACGAGGCCGCGATGCGGCTCCTGAAGAAGCCCGCCGCGCCGCGCTGGTCGACGTCGACGCAGATCCTCCTCGGCGCGCCGCAGCCGTTCGAGGAGTGGGATCCCTTCCTGAAGACGGGCTGACGTCAGTCGCGCTCGGCCGCGTCGTCGCCGACACGACGCCTGCGCGGGCCGCTCGAAGGCGGGTCGCCGCCCCTCTGCGTGTCGTGGAATCCCCCGTCCTCGTCGCAGTAGCCGACGTCGACCCAGCCGATCGGCTTGCACAGGAAGAAGTCGGAGCAGTCGGTGAGGCACGCCTGCTCGAGGCAGCCCTCGGCGACGACGGCCGGGCAGTCGGGCGTCTCGAGATCGGGGTGACAGCCCTGCGCCTCGCCCGCGTGGTCGAACGTGAACGGCGTGCAGTCGCCGCCGCCTGCGCCCGAGCCGCCCGCGTCACCCGCGTCTGCGCCGTCGCCGCCTCCCCCGCCGCCGCCGTCCGTCGGCGTGCACCTCGTCACGACGACCCACGCGCCGTCGACGCAGTCGTAGAGCGCGGGGCACGTCGGATCGTCGCACGTGCCGCCGCGACCGACGGGGCACCCGTCGTCCGGGATCTCGCCGCAGGACTTCGGCTCGGGGAGGTCGCCGCACGCCGAGAAGAGCGCGGGCGCGAGCGCCGCGAACACCGCGACGAGCGCCGCCGCAGCGGGCCGACGACCAGGCCAAGACATGCAGCTATCTCAGCACTGCACGCCGCTCTCGACTAGACTCCGCCGCATGCGTGCGTGCGCCACCGGTAGCGCTGTGTTCTTCGGTCTCGTGCTCTCGACCGCCGTGTTTTCGGCCTGTTCAGGCGGCGCGAGCGGCCCCGAGACCCCGCCCCCGCCCGACAACTCCGCGCCTCCTCCGCCCGCTGCCTCGGGCGCGGCCGACATGCCGAACGAGAACCCGGTCCCCACGACGACGGCCAAGAAGGAGCCGGCGACCATGGAGGACTGCAAGCAGATCACCGGCAACTCGCTCGTGAACGAGCCGCCCGCCAACGGCACCGTCATGAACAACGCGATGACCTCGGGCGACGCGGGCACGAGCGATCGCCTCGCGCCGCT
>DASYCF010001205.1:0-3249 GCA_036500365.1 Byssovorax sp. | reverse complement strand
CCTCGGTGTCGCCGTCGGCCTCGAAGGAGCGCTCGGCCGCCTCGAGCGACTCGCGCGCGGTGTGGAGGTCGGCGGGCGCCGCCTGGGCAGCCGGGCCGTGCGCGGCGCCGTCGTACGCGGTGCGCGCGGTGAGCAGCTCTTGCGGTGCGGTCGCGGTGGTGCACGCCGCGAGGCCCAGGATCGTGAGTGCGAGGGTGATCTTCACGGCGTGGCTCCCGGGGTGGCGTCGTTGATGGTCGAGGTCGACGTCTGCCTCGCGTGCTGCGCGGCGTTGACGGCCTGCTGCTCCTTGACGAGCGCGAGCGCGAGCTCGGCGTCGGCGCGGGCGCGCACGAGCACGAGGTCGGCGCGCTCGTTCTCTCCGTCCGCGACCATGCGCTTGGCCGCCGCGATCTGCTCGTCGGCGAGCTTGAGCTCGAGCTTCGCCTGCGGGTGCGCGTCGGCGCCGAGCTCCTTGGCGCTCCGCGTCGCGGCCTCTGCGTCGGCCATTCGCTGCGTCGGCGCAGGCATGCTCGCGCAGCCGACGACGGTCGCGAGGACGACGGCGCCCGTGATGTGCATGAGGATTCGCATGGTCACCTCTCCGTGCCCTCTGCACGTCGGCGGGGGGCTGTGAGTGCGCGCGGTGCGCGTCAAACGTGGTGGAACGTCCCCGTGAACCAGAGGAGCAGGAGCACGACCACGATGATGCCGGCCGGCGACCAGCTCGCGTAGCCGTAGCGCGGATAGCCCCAGCCTCCGCCGCCGAAGGCGAGCGCGAGCAGGATGATGCAGAGGAACAGCAACATGATCTTCTCCTACGAGGTTGGCCGCGCACCGAGCACGTCACCGCCTCTGTCGTGTCCCTTTGCGAGCTCCGGGCCACCGCGCGTCGAGGCGCGTTTTTCGCGTTTTTCGGCCGTGATTCGCGAATATCACCGCGCGTCCGCGCGACATTGCGCATCACTGTGGCGTCCGTGTCATCCGCGCGTGCGCGGCGCGCGCGCTTTCGATTAGGCTCCGCTCGCATGACGAAGCGCGGCGACGCGGACCGGCACGAGGGCGACCCGCTCGACTGGGACGCGCGCGGCTTCGGCCCCTGGTCGCGCGCCGTCGCGATCGCCGCGGCCGAGGCGATCCTCGCCGACGAAGACGACGCCGGCGCGCTCGTGCCAGGCGACGCGGCCTTCTGTGAGCGCGGCGTCGCGGGCCTCGATCACAGCCTCGGCCGCGCGAGCGTCGACGTGCGCCGCGGCTTCTTCGTGCTCGCGATCGCGCTCGAGCTCTTGCCGATCTTCGTCATCGGCGCCGTGAGCCGCATGAGCCGCCTCTCGCTCGAAGAGCGCGTGCGCTACTTCGACGCGCTCGAGTCGAGCCGCGTCGGCCTCCTCGCGATGCTCTTCGTCGCGTTCAAGGTGCCGATCTGCATCCCCGCGTTCGAGGAGCCGCCCGAGCTCCACGACACGGGCTTCGATCGCGTCGACGCGGTGGCGCGGCGCGCGCGCCTCCCGATCGCGCCGCGGGCCGAGGTCGGCGCGTGACGCGCGAGATCGCCTCGTCCGACGCGATCGTCCACGGCCGCGCGCTCGCGGGCGGCTTCGACGAGGTGTGTGACGTCGTCGTCGTGGGCTCGGGCGCGGGCGGCGCCGTCGTCGCCACGCTCCTCGCCGAGGCCGGCCTCTCGGTGATCGTGCTCGAGGAGGGGCCGTACTACCGCGCCGAGGACTACCAGCGCTTCAAGCCGAGCGAGAGCGTGCGCCGCCTCTTCCGCGAGGCGGGGCTGCTCACCGCGTTCGGCGTCGGCCAGACGCCCATCATCACGATCACGCTCGGCCGCGCCGTCGGCGGCTCGAGCGTGCTCACCGGCGGCGTGTGCTTTCGCGTGCCGAGCTCGGTGCACGCGACGTGGACGCGCGAGCTCGGCCTGGGCGAGCTCTCGGAGCGCGCGCTCGAGGCCGCGTACGAAGACGTCGAGCGCCGCGTCGCCGTCACCACCGTGCCGGAGTCGATGCGATCGCTCGGCACGCGCAAGTTCGTCGAGGGCGCGGCGAAGCTCGGCATCCCCTTCAAGAGCCTGCGCCGCAACACGGGCGACGACTGCGAGGGCAACGGCCGCTGCAACTTCGGCTGCCCCGCGGGCGCGAAGCGCTCGGTCGACGTCGCGTACCTCCCGAGCGCCGTCGAGCACGGCGCGCGCGTCGTGTCGGACGCGCTCGTCGAGCGCGTGATCGTCGAAGGCGGCCGCGCCGCGGGCGTGACCGGGCGCCTGCTCGGCGGCGAGAAGGGCGCGCCGTCGCACGCCTTCACCGTGCGCGCGCCCGTCGTCGTCGCCGCGTGCGGCACGATCCACACGCCGCTCTTGCTCCACCGCGCGGGCCTCGCCGAGAAATCGCCGATGGTCGGGCGGAACATCACGCTGCACCCGGGCGTGCGCGTCGTCGCGCGCTTCGACGAGCGCGTGAACGGCTGGGACGGCTCGATGCAGAGCGTCTACTCGGACCACTTCGAGGCCGAGGGCATCAAGCTCGTCGGCGTGTACAGCGCCCCCAGCGTGCTCGCCGCGGGCTTCCCCGGGGTCGGCCCCAGGTTCCGCAAGCGCGTCCGCGATCTGCCGTACTGCGGCGCGTTCGGCGGCATGATCCACGACGACGGCGGCGGCACGGTGCGCCCCGGCCTCGGCCGCGAGCCCATCCTCACCTACGAGATGGCGCCGCGTGATCTCGTGCGGTTGCGACGCTCGATCACGATCCTCTGCGAGATGGCGATGGCCGCGGGCGCGCGCGAGGTCCACACGTCCGTCTTCGGCTTTCCGCCGCTCAAGACGATGGACGACGCGATCGCGATGGAGCGCGCGAGCTACGACGCGCGCAGGATCGAGTGCATGGCGTTCCACCCGCTCGGCAGCGCGCGCGCCGCGAACGACAAGCGCCGGGGCGTCGTCGATCAGAGCGGCGAGTGCTTCGAGCTGCCGGGGCTCTTCGTCGGCGACGGGTCGATCTTGCCGACGAGCATCGGCGTGAACTCGCAGGTGCCCATCATGGCGATGGCGACGCGCGTCGCGTGGCGCCTCGCCGAGCGGTTCGCGCGCATCGAGCGGCGCGCAGCCGCCGCGGGGGCCCTCGCGTGAGGCCGACCGTGATCCTCGTCGACATCGACGGCACGCTGCTGACGACGAGCGGCGCAGGCCGCCGCGCGATGGCCGCCGGCTTCGTCGCGCTCTTCGGCCGCGACCCGTGCGATTTTCCGTTCGGCGGCATGACCGATCGCGCG
>DASYCF010001204.1:0-7386 GCA_036500365.1 Byssovorax sp. | reverse complement strand
TGCCGCCCTTGCCGCCGTTGCCGCCGGTGCCGGTGTTGATCGTGTTGCCGGTGACGGTGACCGAGCCTCCCGCGGCGAAGACGCCGAAGCTGCCGCCGCCGCCGATGCCGCCGATGCCTTTGCCGCCGCCGATGCCGCCGCAGCCGCCCGCGCCGCCGCCGCCGCCCGTGTCGCCGTTGCAGAAGAGGCAGTCGTCGTTGCCGCCGCCGCCGCCGCCGCCGCCGCCGGCCCCCTTGCCGTTCGTCCCCGCCACGCCGCTCGCGCCGCTCGCGGCCGCGTAGGCGCCGCCGCTCACGGTGCCGATCGCGTTGCCGCCGTTGCCCGCGCCGCCCTGCGTGCCGGCGCCGCCATCCGTCCCGCCGCCGCCGGGGTTGTTGCCGGAGCCGACGCAGCTGCAGTCGTGCGAGCCGCCGCCGGGGCCGCCGTTCGCGCCGCCGTCGCCAGGCGAGCCGGCCGCGCCGCCCTGGCTCTCGTACCCGCCGTCGCCGCCGATGCCGCCGGGCTCGGTGCACGCGGGCGGGCTACCGTGGCCGCCGTTGCCGTGGCAGCCGTCGCAGCCGCCCTGCCCGGTGCCGCCGGAGGGCGCGGTCGCCGGGTTCGGCGCCGACGCGTCCGCGCCGTTCGCGCCTGCGCTGCCGGCCGACACGTTGATGGTGTCCCACCGGACGAAGAGCTGACCCATCCCTCCGCCGAGGCGCACGCCGTACGTGCTGTCGCCGGGGACGCCGCTCGTCCCGGCCTCGATGGTGATGCCCTCGATGTGCGTCTCGTCGTCGATCTGCGCCGCGTCGAACACGACGCCGGCGGCGGCGACGGTCGTCGTGACGTTGGCCTTGCGGCGGAACGCGAAGTCGGGGTCGGTCTGATCGAAGCCGCCGTAGATGCTGATGCCGCTCACGACGTGGACCTGCTCGTTGTAGAGCTCGCCCGACAGGCACACGCTCGGGACGGCGTTCGACTGCGCGCGCGCGATGGCCGACGCGATGGTCTTCATCGGCGCCTGCCGCGTGCCGTCGCCCGTGCCGTCGTCGCCGAGGCTCGCGGAGACGTAGACGCACTCCTCGACCACGCCGTCGCTGCCGTCGCAGTTGTCGTCGGTGAAGTTCGCGTCGATCGGATCGGTGTCGCTCGTCTTCGTGCAGGCGTACTCGCAGCCGCACTGACCCGTGAGGGGGTTGCCGTCGATGTCGAAGAAGCCGGGCGGGCAGCCGGTCGAGCAGTCTCCGCCGCCACCTCCGCCGCCCGTGCCGCCGCTCGACGTGCTCGTGCCGCTGCTGCCGCTCCCGCCACCAGCGCCGCCGACGCCGCCGCCGCCCGTCCCCGAGGTCGTGCTCGAGGTCGTCTGCGTGGTCGACGTGAAGCCGGTCGAGCTCGACTGCGTGGTCGACGTCGTCGTGTGCGAGCTCGTGCTCGCCGACGTCCCCGGCCCGCCGGTCGGCTCGTTGCCGCCGAAGCCGAGGGTCGACGCGGTGTCCGCGCTCCCCGACGCGCAGCCGAAGCAGAAGAAGAACGCGGCGATCGACAAAGACCCGAGGGCGGTGAAGCTTCGCATTCCCCCAGATCACACTGGCGCCACGCGGCTGACAACTTCGAAGCGCCGCCGCCACCGGAAATCTCCGGCACGGGCGGCGCCCCGCGGTCAGTGCTTCTTCTTGGACGTCTTCTTCTTGGCGACGGTCCTCGGCTCGGAGCCGAGGGCGATCTCGAGCTTGTCGTCCCTCACCTTGGCCAGGTAAGGCGGCACGCCGTCCTTGAACTGCACGGTGATCTCGGCGCCCTGGGCCGTGTTGACGATCTTGACGGACGCGAGGCGCTTGTCTTTGTGCGCGAGGTCGGTCGACGGCGAGAGCACGCGGTGGTTCGGGATCGTGAGCGTGAAGCCCTGCGCGCCCGACGCGCCGACGAGGCCGTCGAGCGGGCCGTCGAGCTTGATCTTGAGGGTCTTCGCGTGCGCGACCTTGCCCTGGCCCCACTCCTTGACGAGCGCGGATTTCCCGTCGGCGCCGTCGGCGGGCGGCTGCTCGGCGGGCGCGTTCGAGGCGACGGCCGACGCGCTCGGCTCGGGCGGCGGGACGGCCTCGGTCGTCGAGAGCGGCGTCGCGCCGAACAGCGGCACGGCGGCGACCGGCGTCCCGCTCGCGGCGCCCATCGGCGCGTCGAGGCCGCCCGCGGGCGGGAGGGCGGCGGCCTGCGTCGCGGCCGGGACGTCGGTCTTCGCGTGGTGGAGGTGCTGCGACACGCCGAACACGGCGAGCACGGCGACGAGGCCGAGCGCGCTCCCCACGATGGCGGCGCGCTTGTTCACGCGGGGCGCGGGAGCGGCGAGCTCGACGTCGTCGGCGTCCTCGCGCACGAGGCGCTTGCCCTCGCTCTTCAGCGCGCCGCCGGGCGCGGGCGCCGTCGTGCGGCGCGGCGCGGAGGTCTTCTTCGCGTCGACGCGCTGCTCGCGGCGCTTCTGCACGTTCGCGACGACGGACGCGAGCGCGCCCTTGGCCCTGCCCGACGCGAACGCGAGCGCGGGTCCGAGCTTGTCGCCGGCCGTCTTGCCCGCGCGCCTGATCGTCGCGAGCGCGGCGGCGGCTGCGTTCGCGGGCTTCGCGGCGTCGTCGTGCTGCTCGTCGCCGGCGTCCGATGCCTCGGCCGCGTCGTCGGCGGCGGGCTTCGGGCGGGTCGACTGCGCGGCGGGGCGCGTCGACTTCGCGGGCTGCGGCCGCGCGGCGCTCGCCGCGACGGCCTCGAAGCGGAGCGACACCACGAGCTGCGGCACGCTGGTCGCGGGGTCGACGTCGATCTTCACGTGGTCGATCGTCGCGACGCGCTTGTCGCCGCGCTCGACGTCCTCGAGATCGAGCGCGCGGCCGACCTTGAGGAACTCGAGGTTCGAGCCGACCTCGAGCTCGTTCGCCGAGCTCTCGCGGACGCGCGCCTTCATCGGCGACGCGAGGCCCTCGATGTGCAGGCGCACGCGGCTGCCCTGCGCGACGGCCTTCGAGGCGTCGGCCTCGGGCTCGTCGGGTCGCACGAGCTCCTTCACGGCCTCGAGCGCGCCCTCGTCGAGGTTCGTGAAGCGCAGGCCGAACTCGCCGCCCTTCGCCTCTTCGACGCGCCACGCGACCTCGCCGTCGGCCACGATCTCGACGCCGGGGCCGTCGAAGCGGCACACGAGCTTGTCGCCGACCTCCGGCACGTACGCGGTGCGGAGGCGCATGCCCTCGGCCGAGACGTCGATCGACTCGGCCTCGAAGCCGCCGTTGCCGTCGCCGCCCACGGCGACGAGCGCCTCGAAGTGGACGCGATGCGCGCTCTTGCGGCGCTCCACGCCGTCCGCGCCGCCGCTCTCCGCTCCGCCCTCGGACTCCCGAACTCGCATGCTGTCCTCCGCGGCGCACCGGCTTCGGCGCGCGTGTCGTTGTGTGACGGACTAGGCGCCGCGGACGCAGACGGCCAAGTTTCGTGGACGCGCGCGCCGCGCGCTGGGCGAGATGGCGGAGACGTGACAAGCTCGCGTGCGGGCATGGCGGAGGACGACAAGAAGCCGGACGAGGCGCGGCGCGACGTGCTGTTCGTCGGCCCGCGCTCCGACGACGGCGACGGCTACAAGGTCGTGCGCCGGCGCGACGACGCCATCGAGCTCGGCGAGCTCCGCGCGGCGAAGGAGGGCAAGCCCATCCACGGCGACGTCGTACGCCTCTCGCCGCGCCCCGAGCACGAGCGCCTGTTCGACGTCGAGGTCGTGCACGGGCGGCCTGCGTCCGCGCACGCGAAGACCCACGCGGGCCCCGCGCAGGTCGCCACCGACGCCTACCGCACGAACTGGGAGGCGATCTTCACGCCGGGCGAGCCCGCCTCGCACAAGGGCCCTGGCGAGCTCAACTGACGCGCCCTTGTGGTAGCGTCTCGGCTCGTCGGAAGATCGCAGCGTGGCCTCGCTCTCGCCCGTGTCCATCGTCGCGCTGCGGCCGCTCGCCTGCGGGGCCGTCGCGTGGCGATCGCAGGGCGCGCTCCGCGTCACTATCATCATCAAGGCGACGTTCGGCCTCGTCGCGGGCGGCGACGCGCGGCTCGTCGCGCCGTCGCCGCTGACCATCGCCGACCGGCCGCGCGCTGGACGCGCGGACGCGAGCCTCGAGGCGGCGAGCGACCTCGCGCCGTTCCTCGCGAGCGCGGGCGTGACCGTGAGCGGCGCCGCGCACGCGCCCGGCGGCAAGCCCGTCGCGCAGATGACGACCGCGCTCTCGATCCACCGCGAGCGTCCGCTGCTCGAGAAGACCGTCTACGTGTACGGCGACCGCGCCGACGGGGCGCGCGCGCCGCAGCCGTTCGCGTCGATGCCGCTCGTGTACGAGCGCGCCTACGGCGGCGCGGGCGTGCCGGAGAACCCGGTCGGCGTCGGCGCGTCGCCAGGCGATCCCGGACCCAACCTCGTCGACGCGAAGGACCCTCGCAGGCCCGCCGCGTTCGGGCCCATCGCGAGCGCGTGGGCGCCGCGCGTGCGCCTCGTCGCCGGGCGCGACCTCGACCGCCTGCACGCCGACCCGATGGAGCTGCCCGCCGGGATGGATCTCCGCTGGTTCCAGGCGGCGCCGGCGGATCAGTGCCTGCCTCACCTGCGCGGCGACGAGTGGATCTCGCTCGACGGCATGCACCCGCAGCACGCGCGGCTCTCGACGCGCCTGCCGAGCGTCACCGCGGCCGCGCGCTGGTCGCTCGCGTCGGTGAACGGCGGCGCGACGACGCGCCTCGAGCTCGCTGCGGACACGCTGCACCTCGACGTCGAGCGCCAGCTCGGCCACGTCGTCTGGCGCGGGCATTTCCCGATCGCGCACGTCGACGAGCTCGCGCGGCTGCGCGTCGAGGCAGCCGTCGAGCTGCCCGGCTACCCCGCCCCGTGGCCGACCGTCGCCGAGCCCGTCTGGCGCGACGACTCGACCGCCGCGCTCGTCGAGTCCATCGACTCGATCGACCTCGTCGAGATCGCCGACGTCACCGAGACGCGCGAGGACGAGGAGCCGCTCGAGGAGGGCACGTCGGTGATGCAGGCGCCTGACTTTTCGCGCGGACCCCTGCCCTTCATCAAGACGGCCGGGCCCTCGCCGCTCGCGCAGACGAGCGGCGTCGTGGCGCCGCTCGGCCTGCGGCCTGCCCTGCAAGCGACGTCGACCGACGTGCTGTCGCCGTTCGCGTCGGGCGCGCTGCCGTTCGCGCCGACGTCGACCGGCGCTGCGAAGGGCGCGCCCCCGGGCGTCACGGCCACCGATCAGATCTCGCCCTTCGCGCGGCCTGCGCTGCCGTTCGCCGGCGCGGCGCCGGCGGGACCGTCGGCGAGCGCGGTGCCGATCCCGGGCGCGCCGTGGAGCCGCGACACGCCGAAGCCCGCGCCTCCTCCCGCGCCGTCGGACGAGGGCAGCACGATGCTCATCGACGCCGCCTCGCTCCACGCCATGGACGCGCCGAGCGGCCCCGCTGGCGCGCCTCCGTTCATCGTCGGCGCACCGCCGCCCGGACCGCCGCACGCGGTGCCTCCTCCGTCGGTCGGGCTGCCGTTCGCGCCCCCCGCATTCGGCGCGCCGCCTGCGTTCGGTGGCGCCCCGCCGTTCGTGGCGCCGCCGCCGGTCGCCGCGCCGAGCGTGTTCGCGCCGCCGCCGTTCGCGCCGCCGTTCGTCGCCGGTGGCGTGGGCCCCGCTCAGACGATCGGCGTCGCCCCGCCGCCGATGGATCCCGAGCCGCCGCCCGATCCAGGCGATCCCACGCCGTTCGCCGAGGTGCGCGCGCAGCTGCTCGAGCGCGTGAAATCCAAGAAGCGCGCGAGCGACCTCGCGCTCGCGGGCGCCAACCTGTCCAAGCTCGACCTCTCCGGCGCCGACCTTCAGGGCGTGAACCTCGCGGGCGCCAACCTCGTCGGCGCCACGCTCGACGGCGCGAAGCTCGCGGGCGCCAACCTCGCCGGCGCCAACCTCGGCGCGGCGTCGCTCAAGGACGCGGACATCGAGCGCGCCGACCTGTCGAAGGCTTCGTTGCATGGCGCGCGGCTCGACGGCGCGAGGGTCGCCGGAGCGATGTTCGGCGAGGCGAAGGCGCCGCGCGCGAGCCTCGTCGGCGCGAAGGGCGCGCGCGCGAACCTCTCGCGCGCGGTGTGGGACGGGGCCAAGCTCACGGGCGCGGAGCTCTTCGGCGTCGACCTCAGCGGCGCGTCGCTCGTGCGCGCAGATCTCTCCGGCGCCGCGATCGAGGGCGGTCGGCTCGACGACGCGAAGGCCCACGGCGCGAACCTCTCGGGCGCGCGCGCGGCCCAGCTCCGCGCGAACGGCGCCGATCTCACGGACGCGAACCTCGACAAGCTCGAGGCGCCCGGCTCGCTGTGGGAGCGCGCGAACCTCACCGGCGCGTCGCTGGCGGGCGCGGCGCTCCGCGGGGCGACGTTCGCGCGCGCGACGGTCGATCGCGCCTCGCTCGTGGGCGCCGACCTCGAGGGCGCGACGTTCCAGCGCGCGTCGGCGGCGGGAGCGGATTTCAGCGGCGCGAAGCTCGACGCCGCGGATCTGCGCCAGATGCGCGCGCCCGAGGCGAGGTTCGAGGGCGCGCGCCTCAAGCGCGCCGCCGCAGCGAAGGCCGAGCTCCAGGGCGCGAACCTCGACGGGGCCGAGCTCGAGGGCGCGAACCTCCGCGAGGCGAAGCTCACGCGCGCGAGCTTGCGCCGCGCGAAGCTCGACGGCGGCGACCTGCGCGACACCAACCTCGACGACGCGGACCTGCGCGGCGCCTCACTCGGCGGCGCGAAGCTCGCCGGCGCGTCGAAGAAGGGCACGCACGAGGGCGACCCGCCTCCCGGCTGAAGCGAGCGCGCGCGCACGCGCTCGGCCGGACCTGCTAAACGAGAGGGGCGCATGAGGCTCGCCGCTTCGCTCGTCGCCGTCGTCGGCCTCGCCGCGGTCGGCGGATGCGGCCCCGAGCCCGAGGTGACGGCGAAGGCAAACGCCGCGCGCGCGCTCGCGCGAGACGCGGGCGCCGCGGAGCCCGAGCCGGGACCTTCCCCGCCGATCGCGGGCGACGGGCGCGCGCGCAAGATCAAGGATCGCGGCGAGGTCGAGCTCACGGGCGATCGCGTCGACGCGAAGCCTGGCGACTGGCAGCTCACCGACGAGCGCACCGTCGCCGTCGTCTCGAACAAGGGCGTGCTCGTCGACTTCGGCCCGCGCGGCGGCGTCGACGCGATGGTGGGACACGAGCCGACGCTGTTCGCTTCGCTCGGCACCGAGAAGCTCGAGCCCGCCACGTTCGAGCTCGAGCGCGACGGCGCCGTCCTGCACGAGAAGCGCGCGATCCAGGGCAAGCCCGGCGCGCGCTACGACGTCTTCTACTCGCTGCGCGCCGGCGTGCTGTTCGTCG
>DASYCF010001203.1:0-5951 GCA_036500365.1 Byssovorax sp. | reverse complement strand
ACGTCACACCGCGTCCCGCGCTGCGCGTCGCCGAGCGTCCGCGTGATCTCGGGCAGGGCGCGCTGAACCGCGGCCCGCGCGCGCATCGTCGCGGCGTCGCCGTCCCCGCCGAGCGGCCTCGCGGCGAGGATCTCCCACACGAGCATCAACGCGCCGGACGCGTCGCCCTCACGCGGGATGCGTGCGACGCCGGTCGGATCGAGGCGGACCGCGTCGAGGCGGAAGCGGCTCGACGCGCGGCGGTCCTCGATCAGCGCCGAGCCGCGCGCTGCATCGGCGAGGACGTCGAGCGCGATGCGGAGCCGCACGCCCATCGGGCAAAGCGCCACCCGACCCAGCAACTCCAAGAGCTGCTGCGCCGAGAGCGTCACGCTCCGTGATGCCCCCATCAAGCTAGATGTACCACGGCTTACATCCGACAACACCCGCCCTAGCCCGGATTCAGGTCCTCCCCGAGGCGCGCGAGTACCGGAAACACAGGACGGAAACGTCGTCTGCCGGCGGAACCCCGGCGCGGAACGCCGCCGCGGCTTCGGCGATCTTGGCGCACACGTCGGCGGGCGAGCTGCCCTTGCATTCGGCCACGAGGTCGGCGAGGCGCGTCAGCTCGAACTGCTCACCATCCGGGCTCATCGACTCGGTGACGCCGTCCGTATACAGCACGACGAGATCGCCGTCGTCGAGGTGGAGCTCGTCGTTGAACGTGACCGCGGCGATGTTCCGGCGCGCGGCGACCCACGCGCCTCGCGGGCGCACCCGCTCGACGAGGCCGGTCTCCGCGCGGAGGACGAGCATGTCCTCGTGCGCGCCGGCGAACATGAGCCGCCCGTCGACCGTGTAGCGCAGGATGGTGAGCGTCACGTGGTCGCGCTGGCCGAGCCGCGAGCGAACGTTGTCGAAGAGGACGTCGTTCAAGAAGAGCAGCGCGTCGCGCGGCGTGACGGCGTTGCGGGCGCGGACGACGCCGGCGAACGCGCTCTGCAGCATCATCATCACGAGCCCCGCGTTGAGGCCGTGGCCGGAGACGTCACCGATCGCGATGAACGCGCCGCCCGGGACCGGCAGGACGTCGTAGTAGTCGCCGCCCACGTCGTCTGCGGCGAGCATCAGCGCCGCGATCTCGAGGCCGTCGACCGCGAACGTGCGCGGGACGAGCGACGTCTGCATGCGCCGCGCGATCTCGAGCTCCTCGGTGACCTTCGCGCGGCGCACGGCCTCGGTGAGCAAGAGCTCCTGCGCGCGCTTGCTCTCGGTGATGTCGAACGCGACGCCCTGCAGGAACGAAGGGCGGCCGCGCTCGTCTTTGACGATGCGCGCCTCGCCGAGGACCCAGACGACGTGGCCGTCCCGCGCGAGGAACCGGCACTCGGCCCGGAACGGCCCGCCGACGCGGCAGCCGCGCGCGAACTCCTCGTTCCACAGCGGCCGATCGTCCGGGTGCAGGCGCCGGTACCAGAGGAACGGGTTGTCGAGCCACTCTGCTTGCGTGTAGCCGAGCATGCGCTCGATGTGCGGGCTGACGTAGACCTCGTTCTTGCCCTCGCCGAGCACGGCCATGAAGGTGACGGCCGGGATCTGCTCGACGAGCGTGCGGAAGCGCGCCTCGGCCGCGAGGAGGCGCTCCTCGGGCGTCTCGGTCGCGGTCCGCACGCGCCGCGCCTCGGCGTCGCTCCACGTGAGCTTCTTCACGTCGGGCGTCTCGTCGGGGAAGAGCGCGCTGGCGAAGTCGGAGAGCATCGACCGCGCCTCGAGGAGCTCCGCCACGAGCTCCGGCGGGAGCTCGTCGTCGTGGTTCGTGATCATGGCGTCACCTCGTCGGGCCCCGGCGTGCGTTCGCGGAGCCAGGCGTAGAAGGCGTCGAGGCCGTCGCCGCGCGTCGCCGAGACCGTGAGGATCTCGACGCGCGGGTTCACGGCGCGCGCGTGCTCGGCGAAGCGCTCCGCGTCGAACGCGACGTGCGGCGCGAGATCGATCTTGTTGAGCAGCACGAGCGACGCCGCGCGGAACATGTGGGGATATTTGATCGGCTTGTCGTCGCCCTCGGTCACGGACGCGACGAGCACCTTCGCGCGCTCGCCGAGGTCGAAGAGCGCCGGGCAGACGAGGTTGCCGACGTTCTCGATCGCGAGGACGGACCCGGCGCGCGGCGCGAGCGTCCTCACGGCGCGCGCGACCATCTCGGCGTCGAGGTGGCAGCCGGCGCCCGTGTTGACCTGCACCGCGCGAGCGCCGGCAGCGCGCACGCGCTCGGCGTCGCGCTCCGTCGCCTGGTCGCCCTCCACGACCGAGATCGCGAGCCCCGACTCGCGGATGGTGCGCTCGAGTAACGTCGTCTTGCCGGCGCCGGGCGAGCTCACGAGGTTCACCGCGAGCACGCGCGCGCCCTCGAACCAGCCGCGGTTCCGCGCAGCGACGCGATCGTTCTTGTCGAGCACCGCCCGCTCGATGTCGACCACCCGCCGCGCCTTCGTGTGATTCCCCGACGGCCCGTGCTCGTGCTCGCGCCCGTGCTCGTGCTCGTGCTCGTGCTCGCGCCCGTGCTCGTGTTCGTGCTCGTGCTCGTGCTCGTGCTCGTGCACGTGTCCATCCTCCGCGGAGCAGCCACACGTCGTGCACATTTAGACGACCTCCATTCGGCGCACGCGGAGCTCGGCGCCAGGCGTGGCGATGATGTCGAGCGTGGCGCCCTCGACCGGCGTGCCCTCGCTCGCGACGTCGAAGCTGAAGCGGAGTGCGTCGGGGAGAGCGGCGGCGAGCTCGCCGACCTCGACGACGACGCGCACGACGCGGCCGCCGTCGCAGCGCTCCGCGCAGAGCTCGACGATGGCGTGAGCGAGGCCGAGCTCATGCATCGAGGTCACCTCGCAACGCCGCGTCGCACAGTCGCTCGACGAGATCGCACGCGGGCTCGATCGCGGCGGCGACCTCGGGGCTGAGCCCCATCGACGGCGCGTCGGGATCGCCGAGCGAGAGCGGCTCGCAGCCGACGACGCGCACCGACCCGACCCGGCCGCCGAGCGCGCGCACGTACGCGAGCACCGACGCTGGCTCGAGCGAGTGCGACCCCACCGCGGGCGCGGCCGCGGCGCCGGCGAGCGACGGCTCGAGGACGTACAGCGAGCCCGGCGGCCCGCCGCGCTGGGTCGCGTCGACCAGGATCGCGACGTCGCACCCGTCGAGCAGCGCGAACGAGAGGTCGAAGCTCCGGATGCCGAACTCGGCGACGCGGACGCCGGCGCGCGGCGCGCGGCCCGCGAGCCTCCGTGCGACCTCGACGCCGAAGCCGTCGTCGCCGGACAGCACGTCGCCGACGCCGGCGACGAGCACGCGCACGGGGGACTCCGCGCTCATGCGGGCTCGACCTCGTCGACGCGGAAGAAGAACCGGTGCCCGGGCAGGCCCGCGGCGCCGAGGTCGCGGCCCGGATCGTCGTCGACGGTGACCGTGAAGAACGCGCGACCGTCCACGTCCTGCTCGACGCTGGCGATCGTCGCGACGCGTCCGGCGAGGGCGAGGTCGAACACGTCGGCGCGCCGCTTCGGGCAGAGGCGTACGCGATCGCCCGCGCCGAGGACGCGCCCGCCGGTCCGCGCGCGCTCGGCCTTCGGCGCCGCGAGCGCGGCCGGGAAGCGGCCTGCGTGCAGCCGCGCGAGCGCCGCGTCGTCGAGCGCGAGCGTGCGATCGATCACGGCGCGCGACCGCGGATCGAGCGCGCGCGCCTCGGCGATCTCGGCAGCCGTCATCGTGCGGACGCGCAGCGCGAGCATCTCGTCGATCTCGGCGCCGTCGTGAAAATCCCCGGGGCTCTCGGGCGCGATGCACGGGTGATCGCCGAGCGCGAACGGCGAGGCGAAGAGGAGCGCGCGCTCGCCGGGGTCGCCGAGGAGCACCGGAAAGACACCAACCGACGCGCGCGCGGCGCTCGCCTCGCGGACGTCGTCCGGCGGATCGATCGACGAGATCCACACGCCGCCTTCGATCGAGAGCAGCGCGTGCGCGGCCGCGAGCGCGCCGCACGCGACGGCGGTCGCGTCGGCGCCGGTGGAAACCGCGGTGCGGTTCTCGAGGCGGACGACCACGCGGTAGAGCTCCGTGTCGAGGCGCTCCGCGCGCGCGGTGAGCCGCCCCTCGACGCGCGCGCCTCGCCGCGTCGCGCCCTCTGCCACGCCGTCCGCGCCGTCGAACGCGAAGTCGACGCTGGTCGACCCTCGCGCGAGATCCTCGAGCGCGCCGAGGTCGAGCGTGATCGCGCGCTCGTCGGCGTCGTGCCAGCGCGGCGCGTCGGCGCGCTCGACGAGCGCGACGTGGAGGAAGCGCGCGGTCGCGGTCACGCGCGCGTCGCCCTCGGCCGCGGCGAGCGCGACGACTTCGAAGAACGCGCGCGTCTCGCCCGCCGACGCGGCGTCGGGCACGAGCGCGCCGAGCAGGCACGGCGCCCGGTTCTTCAGCGACGACGCGCGGTACGGATAGAGGACGTAGCCCTCGTACAGCACGGCCCGGGCGAGCGCGGACGCGGCGTCGCTCATGGCGCTTCGCCCGCGAGATCGAGGAGCGCCGTGAGCGCCTCGTCGACACCGCCGAGGGCGCGGCGCACGCGCGCGCGCTGGAGCCGATCGACGAGCGCCTTCGGCAGCGCGACGAGCGCGAGCTCGCCGTGGTGCGCCGCGAGCGCCGCGCGACACGTCGCCGCGGGGAGATCGAAGCGCGCCTCCGACGACCAGGCAACAGGCGCGATGCGCAGGGCGCTGCCCGCGTCGCCGTAGAAGATCGAGCCCGAGAAGAGCAGCGAGACGGGGATCGTGCCCTCGTCGATCGCGAGCAGGTACGTGCCCCGCTCGGTGCGGAGATCGGGCGAGCACGGCAGGAGCACGTCGACCTCGACGCGCGCGTCGAAGGCCGGCACGGCGACGTGCACGTGCGCCCACACGAGCGATCGCAGCGCGTCGTCGAAGCGCGCGCCCTCGCAGAACACGCCCGCGAGGCGCGCCGCCTCGTCGGCTTCGTAGCGGCGACGCGCGGCCTCGATCTGCACCTGCGCGCGGAGCGAGAGCGCGCGCACCGGCTGGCGCGTCGTGATCTCGAGCCGCAGCGAGACGAGCGGCGACGTGCCGTGGAGCACGGGCTCGGCGCCGAGGACGCGGAAGCCGAGCTCAGCCACGCGCCGCCTCCGCGTCGAGATCGGCGAAGAATGCGTCGCGCGCCGCGCCGACGTCGCGCGCGCCGCGCAGCGAGGCGACGAGCTCGAACGCGACGTCGATCGTCGCGCGGTACACCGCGTCGCGGCGCCGATCGACGACGAGCGCCTCGACGTCGCGCGCGAGCGTCGCTGCCGCCGGGATCTCGGCGGCGAGGCGCGCGAGCGCGTCCCCGGGGAGCGCCGCCTCGACCGCGCCCGCCGGGCCGGGGTAGCGCGCGCCGAGCGTCGCGTCGTCGCCCGTCGTGAAGAAGAACGCGAGGTCGACCGGCACGTTGAGCGCGCGCCACGTCGCCGCCGACGGCGACGCGACGCCGAGCCGCTCCACGCGTCGACGCACGCGGCGACCCGGCTCCGCGACGACGGCGCACGCATCGCACGCGCAGAGGAGCCGCGGCCCGGCGCCGTCGACGAGGTGGTCGTGGCGCGCGGCGACGGCGGCGCCGCAGAGCTCACACCGCTCGGCCGAGATCGCGCTCGCGCCCGCGGCGAGCGCTCGTCACGGCGTCTCCCGGCGCGCGCCGTGCGAGAGCAGGCGCTCGGCAGGCAAGAGCGCGGCCGCGTCGAGCACGTCGATCGCGATGCCCTCGGCGTCCGGCGCGGCGGCGATCAGCGCGTCTTCTACGAGCGCGCGCGCCGACGCGCTCGTGATCGCGACGCGCACGACGCCGTCGTGGACGCCCACGAGCTCTGCGCGCGCCTGCCGCTTGGCGAGCGCGCCCTCGACGCCGGCGAGCGCCCGCACGACGCGCGCCTC
>DASYCF010001202.1:0-12573 GCA_036500365.1 Byssovorax sp. | reverse complement strand
CGGGCGCGTCGGCGGCGACGGCGGCCTCGCGGACGCGGCGCGGCGCGCTCGAGCCCGGCCGCGCGCCCGCCGCGAAGACGAGCGAGTCGAAGACCCCCTGCGCGGCGAGCTCGCCCTTCGGGGTGACCCCGAGGTGGTGCGCGCCGATCGTCGGCGCGGCGACCTTGCTCCACGACGCCCCGCCGTCGTCGCTCGACCAGAGCGCCTCTGGCAGGGCGAGCGCGAGCGCGCGGCCCCCGGCGTCGATCGCCGCGTCGGCGAAGCGAGCGGGTGGGTCCGCGAGCCGATGAAACGCGGGCGCCGCGGTCGCGTCCGTGCCTCGCCACGCGTACAGCGCGCCGTCGGCCGAGACGCCGAGCACCGCCTCGCCCGACGCCGCGACGCGCACCATCGGCGTCGGCGCCGCCAACGTCTTCGTGATCGGACCGAGCGCGTCGTCGACGAGGAAGAGCGATCCGTTCGCGCCCGCGAGCACGAAGCCCTTCGCGCGGCGGACGATCGCGACGAGATCCTCGGGCGCGGTCGTCGCGGCCGCGACGGCTCGCCCGGCGCACGCGCCGGCGCCGGCCCCCGACGCGTTCGGGTGCGCCGCGGCCGGCGTGGTCAGCCACCGCTCCCCGCCTGCCGCGGTCAGCAGGCACGCGCCGCCGTCGAGGTGCAGCGCCGCGAGCGCGCGGTCCGGCGCGCGCGGATGATAGAGCCACCGCGCGGGCGAGACGACGGAGAGACCTGGCAGCTCGAAGGCCGGCGGCGCGACGACGCGCGGCGGCGCGTGCGGCGCGCACGCAGCGAACCCGAGCGCGAGCGAAGCAGCCACGCCCGCGCCCGAGGTGACCCAGCCGCCGTGTCGCATCGCCGCCGCGCAGCGTAGTCCCGCGGCTCGTCGAGCGCCGCGAGTTTCGGCCGCGCGAGGGTCAAGGTTCGGGGCCGCGCGCGGCCCCGACGAGGATCACGGCGGCAGCGGCGCGCCGCACGTGTCCGGCGTCGACGCCGGCGTGATGTGCGGGCAGTGCGTCGTCGGGTCCGTCGCCGCGACGCTCGCGTGATAGATGCGGCAGAGCACGTTGTCGCCCGTCGTGTCGTTGATGCTGAAGGTCTGCCCGGCGTCCATGTCGAAGCTCATGCACGCCGCCATGCAGGCCGAGTTCGTGGCGTAGTCCATCGGGCACGCCGCCACCGCGAGCGAGCAGAAGGCGTCGCAGTACGAGCCGCAGACGCCGTCGCCGCCGCTGGGGCCAGCGTGCGGGCAGTGCATCACCGGATCTGCGCTCGCGGCGTGCGCGTGGTAGTCGCGGCAGCCCACCGTGTCGCCGTCGACGTCGCCGCTCGTGCCGAGGGGGAAGTCGGCGCACGCGCCCATGCAGATGTCCATGCTCGTGTACTGCGTCTCGTCCCCGGTGCAGTTCGCGAGGATGGTCGTGCAGTAGTCGGAGCAAGACGGAGGGGCCGGCGTGCTGCCGCCCGTGCCGGTGCCCGTGCCCGTGCCCGTGCCCGTGCCCGTCGTCGTCGTCGTGTCCGTCGTGTTGCCCCCGGTGCCCGGGTTGCTCGTGTCGCTGCTGCACGCCGGCGTCGCCACGAGCGCCGCCCCCAAGAGCAAGATGAGCCCTGCGCCGATGCCCGTCGCCGTCGAAGCCATGTCGTCGTTCTCCTTGTATCTCTTGAGCCGGGACCGCCCGCTTGGTTCCCGGTAGGACCGTGCGACTCGCGGTGCGGCCGTCCGGGTCCAATCGAGCCTATCGCGCTCCGGCGTCAGCCGGGCGCGCGGGCCATCGTAGGCAAATCGCCTTGTTCGCCGCTACGTTTCGGCGTCGAAGCAAGATCGGATGGCCGATCGCATCTTCTACGCAACCAAAGCGAAGAGAAACGCGTAAGGTATCCGCTCGCGCGGAGCGGAGGGACTCGCATGACTGTTTCCAAGGGCTGGTACGTCGTCGGCGTCGTGGGTGTCTTTGGGTGCGCCGCGGCGTGCGCCGCAGGCTGCGGTGGCGACACCACGTCGGTCGCCGCCACCGAAGGCGAAGGCGGTTCAGGCGCAACGTCGTCGACCACCGGGCACCCGGCAGGCACCGGCGGCCACAACCCGCAAGGCGGCACGGGCGGGCACAACCCGGCCGGCACCGGCGGCAGCACGCCGACCGGGCCGATCGCATCCGCCACGGCGATCAACTCGGCCTTCGCGTTCGACGCGACGCTCACCGACGACGGCGCCATCGTCTTCTACACCGGCCTCACGGCCACGGGCGGCGCCGTGTTCTCGATGCCGGTCGGCGGCGGCACGGTCAGCACCGTGGCCGAGAGCGCGAACGTCGTCGCGCCCTTCGGCATCGCCCTCTCGGTCGACCAACACACCGTCTACGTCGCCGACCCCGGCTTCGCCGAGGACGCGACGAACGACAGCGGCACGATCTGGAGCGTCAGCGCCGAGGGCGGCAACTTCACCGAGGTGATGGGCGGCGCGAACCTCGTCGCCCGCAGCCTCGACGTCGTGGCCGACGGCGCGAACGACGCGATTTACTTCTCCGGCTCGAAGAACGGCACGCCCGGCGTCTTCAAGCTCGAGAGCGGCGCGGTCACCACGATCTCGCAGTCGAACCAGTTCCACGATCCGGGCGGCGTCGCCGTCGCGTCGGACGGGACGGTCTACGTGATCGACACGACCGCGGGCTCCTACAGGGACGCGACGGTCTTCTCGATCTCGGGCACGACCGTCGCGATCGTGAAGGACCACCTGTGGGTCGGCTACCCCGCCGGCCTCGCGCTGAGCCAGGACGAGAAGACGCTGATCGCCTCGGGCACGCGGGACGTAGGCCAGCACGCGGTCGCGATCCAGATCGACATCACGTCGTCCGAGCTCACCTACTTCCCGGCGGACACGGCGACCTCGAGCCCGTTCCTGGCCCTGTTCGAGTCGGGCGGCCTGCACCGCGCTCGCAACAAGGAGAACTTCGCGTGGGTCGTGGCCGACACGACCGGCGGCGGCATCTTCCTGCTCAAGTAGACCGCGATCTGCGGAGCTCCGCGAACGGCCCGGCGAGACCCGCCGGGCCGCTTCGTTTTGCAGCTACTCTGCCCAGCGCGCGACGAAGAGGTTCGTCTCGCCGGGCTTCGAGCCGTGGCGGTTCGACGCGAAGACGACGTACGCCCCGTCGGGCGAGAACATCGGGAACGCGTCGAAGCCGTCGTAGAACGTCACGCGCTCGAGCGGCGGAACGCCCGCGTTCGTCGGCGGCGCGTCCGGGTCGACGACGTAGAGGTCGAAGTTCGGCGCCTGCCCGGGCCGGGGCGACGCGTCCACGTTCGACGCGAAGATGACGCGCCGCGAGTCGTGCAGGAACGAGGGCGCGAAGTTCGCCTTGCCGTTCTTCGTGATCGGGTGCGGGTTCTGTCCCTCGGAGCCCGCGACGTAGATCTCGAGCTCGCTCGGCTTCACGATGCCGCGCGCGAGGAGCGCCTTGTACTCGGCGAGCGCCGCGCCCGTCGGCCGGCTCGCCCGCCACACGAGCTTCGACGAGTCGGGCGAGAAGAACGCGCCGCCGTCGTAGCCAGGCGCGTTCGTGATGCGCCGCACGTCGGAGCCGTCGGGCTTCGACGTGTAGAGCTCGAGGTCGCCGTCGCGCGTGCTCGTGAAGACGAGGCGGGACCCGTCGAACGCGGCCGTCGTCTCGGCGTCGTAGCCGGGCGCCGCGAGCAGCGGTCGCTTGTCGGAGCCGTCGAGCGCGGTCGAGAAGACGTCGAACTCGTCGAGCGCCCACACGTACCCGCCCGAGCGGTCCGGCTTCGGCGGACACTGCGGGCCGGCCGTCTGCGAGAACACGAGGCGATCGCCCCTCGGGTACGTGAAGAAGCCGCACGTCGTCCGGCCCTGGCCGTTCGAGATGCGGTGCGTGAGCCCGGACGCGAGGTCCATCTCGTAGATCTGGTCGCACCCGGCGCCGTCGCGCGTGGACTGGAACACGAGCTTCTTGCCGTCGGGAGACCAGTAACCCTCGGCGTTCTCGCCCTGCGCGTACGTGAGCTGGCGCAGATCGACGAGGTGCCTCTCGCGCGGGTCCGCCTCGAGCGGCGTGCCGGCGCGGATGACGAACGGGATCCACTCGGGCTCGGCCGTGGTGACGGCGTGCGGCAGCCGGCCGAGCGCCTCGGGCGCGGGCTTCTCCGGAGCGACGCACGCGGCGACGGCGAGCGCGACGGGCAAGACGCCGAGGGCGAGGCGCATCGACGCGTTGTACCCGGTCAGCGCTGCAGCGTGAACCAGATCGCGACCGCGGCGACGGCGAGCGCGACCGCGACCGCGACCCAGCGGAGCCGACCCCTCGCCTCCGACGCCTCGACCTCGGCGGGCGTGGGCTCGGCCAAGAGGGGCGCGGCGGCGGGCGGCGGCACCGACAAGACCTTCGGCGGCGCCTCGACGGCGACCTTCGGCTCGAGCTTCTCCTCGAGCGCGTCGGCGAACGCCTCGACGCTGTCGAAGCGGTGCGCGGGGTCCTTCGCCATCGCGCGCTCGAACACCTCGTCGAGCGACGCAGGGAGCCACGACGCGACGTCGCTCAGGCGGAGCGGCGGCGCGGTCAAGATCTGGCCGAGGATGCCGAGGTCGCTCGGCGCGTCCCACGGCTTCTTCCCGGTGAGGAGCTGGAACGCGACGACGGCGAGCGCGAACTGATCGCTCGCGGGCGAGACGTCCTTGCCGCGGATCTGCTCGGGCGCGATGTACGGCGGCGTGCCGAGCACGGCGCCTTTCGCCGTGATCACGCTGTCGGGCTCGCTCTCGCCGTCGGTCGCGCGGTGGCGGACCTCCTTCGCGATGCCGAAGTCGAGCAGCACGACGCGCCCGTCGTCGCGCACCATGATGTTGTCGGGCTTCACGTCGCGGTGGACGAGCGACTCCTTGTGCGCGGCGCCGAGCGTCCGCGCGACCTCGCGGATGACGCGCACGATCTCGGGTCGCAGCATCTTCGAGCCGAGGACGCGCACGCTCTGGCCGCGCACGAGCTCCATCACGAGGAAGGCGCCGCCGTCGTCGGTCTCGCCCACGTCGAACACCTGGGCGATGCCGGGGTTGTCGAGCGCGGCGGCGGCGCGGGCCTCGCGCGCGAGGCGCTTGCGCGCGGTGCTCGAGCCGGCGCGCTCGTGCGCGATCATCTTCACGGCGACGGAGCGGCGGAGTTTGTCGTCGCGCGCCGAGTAGACGACGCCCATGCCGCCCTCACCGATTCGCTCGGCGATGATGTACCGGTCGGCGATGCGCGTGCCCGGCTTGAGGTCGGCCACCTCGGCAGTGAACCGGGCGGCGTCGGCGGTGTCAACGCACACGACGCCCGGCGTCGGAGGTAGCATCGCGCCGATGGGACGCCGCGGCGCCTTTGCCCTCCTCGCGCGCCTCGGCGTCGCGGCGATCGCGTCGCTGGCGGCGGGCGTGAGCGCGTGCGGAGGCTCGAGCGGCGCGGGCGCCGGCGGCTGCGGACCGACCGACCTCGTCGACGCGACGGGCGCCTGCGCGACCGTGGGCATCCCCGACTGCGCCGACGTGTTCATCGACGCCGACGGCGTGTGCCGCCCCTCGGCCGAGAAATGCGCGCCGGGCGAGCTGCCGAAATTCGCCGAGGGCTGCGTCGCGGTCTCGATCCCGGGCTGCGCGAAGGGCTTCGTCGAGGCCGACGGCCTGTGTCACCCGAAGAACGAGAAATGCGGCAGCGGCACGTACGCGGTCCCGCAGAAGGGCTGCGTCTCGATCGACGGCGACGCGGGCTGCGGCTCCGGCGCGTGGGGCGCGATCCCCGACGGCGCGGGCAACGTGTACGTCGATCCGTCCTATGCGGGCGGCTCGTCCGATGGTTCGAAGACGAGGCCGTTCACGACCCTCGCCGCGGGGCTCGCGCGCGTGGCGGCGGGCGGCCGCGTCGCGCTCGCGGCCGGCGACTACCCGGAGCACGCCGTGATCGATCAGGCGATCGAGCTCGTCGGCCGGTGCCCGTCGATGGTCACCCTCAGCGGCGACGACGGCGACGCCCACGCGCCGAAGACGCTCGACGTGACGGCGGGCCCGACGACGATCCGCGGCGTGCGCATCGCGGGCGACGGCATGGGCGTCCACGTCGATCACGCCGAGGTCACGATCGACGGCGTGTTCATCGATGCGCCGAAGGTCACGGGCGTGTACGCGGACCACCGTGCGACCGTCACGGTCACGAGCACGTTCATCCAGGGCGCGCGCTCCTTCGCGCCGTTCCCCTACGACAGCGGCATCGGCGTCGACGCCGACGGCGGCTCGCACGTGACGCTGCGCGACGTGTCCGTGTTCGACAGCGTCGACGCCGGCATCTCCGCGAGCGCGGACGGCACGACCCTCGACGCGACCGACGTGCTCGTCGAGAAGTCGCCGCACGAGGGCGTCGTCGTCGTCTTCGGCGCGACCGGGACGCTCGAGGACATCGCGATCGTGCACGTGTCCGACGAGGCCGTGTCCCTCGAGGAGAGCACGCTCACGCTGAGCGACTTCTTGATCGACGACACGTACGGCGACGGCTTCTTCGACGGCGATGCGATCGACGCGGTGAACCCCGTGCCGATCGTCATCCCGCCGCAGACGCCCGTGGCGCCCCTGCCCCTCCACGCGACCGTCACGCGCGGCGCGTTCACGAAGACGCACGGCCCGGCCGTGTACGGGAGCGACCACGGCACGACCATCGAAGTGTCCGACGTGCTCAGCACCGACCAAGACGGCGGCGAGCCGCAGTTCCTGATGATCGACGGCGCCGCCGGCAAGATCACCGACGCGGCGTTCGTGCGCGGGCGCGTCGGCGGCCTGGCCGCGGTCGACTACGGCGACGAGAAGGGCACGACGACGCTCGCCGCCGAGCGCGTGCTGATCGAGGACGTCGGCCACATCAACGACATGGGCGACGACGGCGAGGGCGTCGTCATCGACGGCGCGCGTACGATCGTCTCGCTCGACGAGCTCTTCGTCCTGCGCGCGCACGTCGCGGGCGTGCTCGCGAACACGTCGGGCAAGGTCACGATCACCCGCTCGCTGATCTCCGACACGGCGAAGGGCAACGGCGTGCTCGGCGGCCACGTCGTCATGAACATCGCCGACGGCATCACGGCGAAGGGCACCGATCTCACCGTGACCGGCACGCGCGTCGAGGGCTGCACACGCGCCGGGCTCTTGTTCGACGCCTGCACGGGCGCGCTCTCGTCGACCGTCTCGACCGAGAACCAGTTCGGGCTCGTGTTCGAGGGCCAGACGAAGCCGAAGCTCGACGCGCTGAGCACCTTCGACGACAACACGATGCAGGGCGTCGTCGACGACGGCACGCTGCCCGTCCCGTCCGGCCCGCCGATCGCGCCGCAGTGATGTCGGAGCGCGCTCCTCGGCTCCTCGTCGGCGGCCGCGGGCGGTGGGCGCTCGTCGCGCTCGCGGTCGCCGCGGCGCTCGAGACGTCCGCCTCGTGCGGCGCGCGCTCGGGCCTCGACGCGCCGGGCGCCGGCGGCGGCGGCGGCGCGTCGACGGCGCCCTCGTCGACCTCGACCATCCTCGCCGATCAGTCGAGCAGCTCGTCGCTCATGACGTGCACCACCGCCGCCGAGTGCGACGACGGCGTGCCGTGCACGATCGACGCGTGCACGAACGGCGTCTGCGCGCACACGCCGGACGACGCTGCGTGCGACGACGGGCTCTCCTGCACGAAGGACACGTGCGACCCCACGAGCGGCTGCGACAACAGCGAGGACGACTCGCTCTGCGACGACGGCATCGCGTGCACCGCGGACCGGTGCGACCTCACGATCGACGCGTGCATGCACGAGCCCTGCGACGATCTGTGCGACGACGGCGTATTTTGCAACGGCGTCGAGCGCTGCGACGAGCTCCTCGGCTGCACGCACGGCGCGCCCGCGTGCCTCCTCGGCCTCGACTGCTCGACCGATCGCTGCGTCGAGTCGATCCAGCAGTGCGGGCACGCGGCGACGGCGGGCTGCACGCCCGACGTGAAGCTCCTCGTCACCGAGGCCGACGGCCAGCTCCGGTCGGTCGATCCGTACACCGGCGAGGCGACGCTCGTCGCGGAGGTCGGCGAGCAGGGCCCGCACCTCGACATCGCGGTGCTCGAGGGGCGCTGGTTCGCGGTGGACGCGAACCGCCTGCTCGAGCTCGTGCCGCAGTCGAACGCCGTCTCGCGCACGATGCAGGTGCCGTACGCGAACTCGCTCGGCGCCGGGCCCGACGGCAAGCTCTACGCGGCCGACTTCGACGTGTACCGCCTCGACCCCGACACGGGCGCGTCGACCACGATCGGCGCGCTGCCGTCAGGCTACGAGTCGAGCGGAGACATCGCGTACTTCCAGGGCGATCTCTACATCTCGGTCGACGGGCCGTGCGGGGGCGCGCTCGTCTCGCTCGATCTCGACTCGGGCGCGTCGCAGGTCATCGGCGGCGACGGCCTCGGCTGCGTGTACGGCCTCGCGGCGACGGCCGACACGCTCTTCGTCCTGAACTGCGACGGCAAAATCGGCTCGTTCGACCCGGTGGCGGGCGTGGCGACGGTCTTGTCGACGGCCGACGTGACCGTGTACGGCGCCGACATCCTGCCGCCGTAGCGACCAGCGCGCGTGCCCATTCACGGAGCGGCGGCGGCGCCGTACCATCGACGGCGATGCGCCTTCGCACCGTCCTCGTGCTCGCGCCGCTCCTGATGGCTTGCAGCGGCGAGGCGGCTCAGCCGGCGCAAGCTTCGAGCGAGGGTGCCACGTCGACGTCGGGCGGAGGCGGAGCCGGCGGCGGCTACGCGTGCAAGGACGGCCAGGTCCCGAAGGACGGCGCGTGCGTCGACGTCGGCCTCACGGGGTGCGTCGATCGCTTCGTCGATCCCGACGGCGTGTGCCGCCCCGCGATGAAGAAGTGCGACCCGGGGACGACGCCGATCTTCACGAAGGGGTGCGTCGCCGTCGGCGTGCCGTCGTGCGCGAGCGCCTTCGTCGCCGATCAGGGCGTGTGCGCGCCGAAGTCCGCGTCGTGCGCCGCCGGCTCGTTCGCCGATCCGAAGCGCGGGTGCGTCTCGCTCGACGGGGACACCGGCTGCGGCACCGCGACGTGGCCGGCGTCGACGGCGGGCTCGACGACGGTGTACGTCGACGCGACGAGCGGCGACGACGCG
Source organism: Byssovorax sp. (assembly GCA_036500365.1). GTDB lineage: Bacteria > Myxococcota_A > Polyangia > Polyangiales > Polyangiaceae > DASYCF01. The sequence goes on along the minus strand of DASYCF010001202.1, from coordinate 3,418 downwards.
GGCGACGGCTCGCAGCAGCACCCACGCAAGACCATCACGGCGGCGCTCTCGATCGCGTCGTCCGGCGCCGTCGTCGCGCTCGCGGCCGGTCGATACACCGAGGCGGTGCGCGTCGAGTCGCCGGTCGCGATCGTCGGCCGCTGCGCGTCGATGGTCACGCTCGACGGCTCCGACCTCGACCCGATCGCGCCGAGCACGATCTACGTCACGGCCGACGGCGCGCGCCTCTCGGGCGTGACGATCGGCGGCGCGGGCGCGGGCGTGATCGCCGATGGCGCAGCGGCCCTCGCGCTCGATCACGTCGCCGTCACGGGCGCGCTCGGCGTCGGCGTGCACGCGACCGCCTCGGCCGACGTGACGATCACGTCGAGCCTCGTCTCGGCGATCGTCGCGTCGGCCACGTCGCCGAAGGAGGGCCTCGGCGTGCTCGCGGACGGGGGCGCGACGATCTCGATCTCGCAGTCCGCCGTGCTCGACGCGACGGGCGACGCCGTGCGCGCGCTCGGCGCCGGGACCAAGGTCACGCTGGAGGACGTGCTGATCGAGGACACGCAAGGCCTCCCGGGCTTCTTCAACGAGGGCAACGGCGTCTACGCCGACGACGCCGCGACGGTCGAGGCGCACGCGGTCGCGTTCGTCGACAACCGCTGGAACGGCGTGAGCCTCGACGGGGCGGCGCACGCGACCGTCGCCGACTCGTCGTTCTACGGTGAGCTCCGGCCCGGCAACCTCGGCACGTACGCGGCGCTGTTCGCCGAGGGCGGCTCCGTCGCGACGCTGAGCGGGATCGTCGTCGTGCACCACCACGCGCCGGTGCAGCTCGACTCCTCGACCCTCCACCTCGAGGAGAGCCTCGTGTGCGACAACGCGATGGAGATCTACTCGGGCGACTTGGACGTGACCGACACCACGTTCTTCGACTCGGCCTTCACCGCGATCAACGTACCCGCGAGCGTCGCGACGACGGTGAGCCTCGCCGGCGTGCTCATCGAGCACCCGCGCCCGAGCCTCGGCGTCTTCGGCTCGGGCGTCCTCGTCAACGGTCCGACGACGCTCGACATCCACGACTCGCACATCGCCGAGGCGAACGTCGCCGGCGTGTTCCTCTCGCTCGGCGCGAAGGCGACGATCTCGCGCACGTCGATCGACACGGTCGCGAAGGGGAAGTTCCTCGTCGGGATCGACGCGAAAGTCGAGACGTCGGGCGACGGCGTCGTCACGACGTCGGGGGCCGAGGCCAAGCTCGACGCGATGCGCATCGACGCGTGCGAGCGCGCGGGCGTGCTCTTCGACAGCGCGAGCGGCGATCTCACGGCGTCGCTGTCGACGGGGAACGCGTACGGCGTCGTGCTCGACGGCTCGCCGACGCCGACGCTCGACGCGTCGAGCCAGCTCGTGCTCAACAGCGTGCAGGACGAGCTCGACGACGCGAACCTCGTCGTCCCGCCTGCGATGCCGGCCGCCCCGCAGTGACGAGCTACGGGTTGAGCGACGGCAGGCCGAACGCCTGACCGAACGTGACGACGAGGTTCAGCGGCGGCGTGCCGTACGGGAGCGCGTCGCGATCGAGCGCGAAGCCGCAGTCGACGCGGAACACGGAGCGGTTCAGCTGCGGCAGCGTCGCGCGGAGGCCGAAGCCGGCGCCCTTCAGCACGCGCGCCTCGGACCACGTGTCGAACGCGTCGCCCACGTCGAAGAAGCCCGCGCCCGCGAGCTCGACGGCAAGGATCTCGAGCGGGCGCGACCGCAGCTCGAGGTTCGCGGAGAACGTGTTCGCGCCGAGGAACTGCCCCGACGGATAGCCGCGGAGGCGCGTGTCGCCGCCGAGCGTCGACTTCACGTTGAGGTAGTTGTGGTAGCGGTCGAGGATCGCCGAGTCGAACACGAGGCGTCCCACGGGCGTGGTCGGCGTGTCGAACTGGAAGCCGCCGCCGAACGCCGCGTCCGGCAGGCCCTCGGCCGCCTCGAGCGTCGCCGTCGTGTACGCGCGCGCGAGCCCGTCGCCGAGCGGCACCGTGTACGCGGCGCCGCTCGCGACGCCCACGAAGTTGCGCGTCGATCGCAGCGCCTTCGTCACGGGCTCGACGCGCACGAAGAAGTCGTGGCCCACCTGCACGTCCTCTTGCAGGCCGAGCGTGCCGAGGTTGAGCACGTGCATGTAGCGGTTGCGGTACGTGTGGTACTCGACGACGGGGCCGATCTGCGTGTCGCTGATCGGCACCTCCTGCGAGGTGAACTCGGCGAGCGCGGCGGGCGCGACGATCTGCAGCGGGTCCTCCTGCTCGACCGTGTACGCGTTGCGCAGCGCCGAAACGCCGAACGTGAAGTTGTGCTTCACGCCGAGGCCGTACGAGCGCGTGACCGTATACGAGCCCGCGAGCTGATCCGAGTGGTAGATCCACGGGATCATGTCGTTTCCGGGCGTGACGTCGGCGTCGTACGTCGCGAGCAGACCGCCCGTGAACCGCCGGAAGATCTGGTGGCTCCACGACACGGTGCCGTTCCACGCCCACTCGGTGCGCGACGAGTAGAGCGGCTGGCCCCACGAGAGGCTGCCGAACGAGCCCTCCGAGTCGCCCGTGAAGCGGTTCAAGATGACGTTCGCGCCGACCGTGCTCGCGATCCAGCTGCCCCAAAACCGCTGGTTCAGGTACTGCGCGCCGAGCGAGAGCGTGTAGAGCTCGAGGTCGTAGTTGAGCGACACCTCCTGGTGCGTGCCCGCGATGTTCGACTCGGTGGGCTGGAGGAGCAGGCTCTCGAGCTTGCCGTCGGCGAACTGCACGTTCGAGTTGAGGCGGATGCTCCACACGTCCTTCGTGATGACGAGGAGGCGCACCTTGTCGGGCGTGGTGCCGCGCGCGGGCAGACAGAGGACGAGCGAGAGCTGATCCTTGCCGCGGAGGTTCCTGCAGGTCTCGTCGACGAGCGACTGTTCGTACCGCTCGCCCACATTTTGAAGGACCTCGCGGCGGATGATCCGGTTCTTCGACGTGACGTGGAACCAGTTGAGGAAGTTCGGCACCGGGTCGCGCTGCTCGATCACGCGCAAGGGCAAGACGAGGATCTGCTCGATGACCTTGCCCTTCGGCGCCGGGTCGATCGTGTCGCCCGTGTCCTTCAGCGCGGCGTCGATCGTCTGCTGCTCGTACTTCGAGTAGAGCGGCGGCGGCGTGTCCGCGAGGGCGCGCGCGGCCGCGAGCGTCGCCGCGATCCCGCACGCGAGGCCGGCGACCCGACGCATCGCGCGGTCAGGGCGCCGTCTCGGTCGCCGGGTACGTCGCCGTGACGTTCACTTTGTAGCGCGCGTATTGGTGCGGGATCGTCGCCCAGTCGGGCGTCGGCATCGCCTTCTTCAGGCAGCGCACGAGCTCGCGCGACTTGTCCTTCTTCAGGCTGCTCGACTTGCCGGTGGAGAGCG
>DASYCF010001201.1:0-4991 GCA_036500365.1 Byssovorax sp. | reverse complement strand
CGATCTCCATGCCGCCGAGAACGCCCTGCCCGGCGCTTCCTTACACGGCGATCACGGCGCGTCGCAGGCGTCGACCTCGGTCGCCGTCCCGCACGCGCCCGTGTCGGCCTGGCCAGACGGGAGCGCCGCGAGGCACGCCGCGACGTCGTCGTCGCACGCGGGCGCGGGGAACGCGACGTCGGGCGTGTCGGCCGAGACGTGGATCCCCGTGAGGCGCAGCTCCATCGACGCGAGCTTCTGGACGGGCGCGCTCGCGTACGTCGCGTCGAGCTCGACGACGGGCGCGGCGCCGCGCACGTCGGCGAGGAACGCGCTCGGCGCGAGGTCGAACGCGTAGGCGTGCGTGCCCATCGGCGTGAGCGCGAGGGGCGCGCCCCCCGCCGTGATCGAGAGCGCGGAGACGCCGCTGCCGACCGACGCCGAGCCGCGCAGGTGCACCGCGTCGCCGACGCGCACGGGCGCGACGGTCTCGAGGGCGTAGAGCTTCGAGCTCCCGCTGAAGTGCTCGAGGCGCGCGCCGAACGTGAGCTCCGCGTACACGGGCTTGCCTCCGGCGACGTCGAGCTCGAGCTCGAGCGGCGTGCCCTCGACGAGCGCCTCCATGGTCGGCGTGTCGATCGTGATCGAGAACGTGCGCGCGCTGAGCTGCTGCGCCTGGCCGTAGAGGTCGCCGTCGGGCGAGAACGACGAGACGCCCGAGAGCGTCTTGCTCGTCTTGCCCTGCACGAGCCACGCGGTCGCGCTGCCGATGGTCGTCGGCTGCACGACGTCGTTCACCCACAGCGAGAAGCCCGGGATCTGCGCCTCGAACGTGGTGGGCGCCGCGCTCGTCGCGTCGTCCCCCTCGACCGCGGGCGAGTCTGAGGTTGGCGCGGCGCAGGCGGCGAGCGCGGTGAACGAGAGGGCGACGAAGACGAGACGGAGCGACGTGGACGCGTTCATGGGGGATCCTCCGCGCGCGAGGTTCGTGGCGGAGGGAGCTCCACCGAGCGCGCGTGGACTCTGTCGACGCGGGACGCGACGACGTTGCGTCGAAAAGCCGGGCCGATCCGATCCGAGCGTCGGAGAGCAAGGTCGCGCCGACCACATGGAACCGAACCACGTGAGCCGCGGCTCCCTCGTCGACGCAGCAGCGCGCACGATCACGGCGGTGACACGGGCGAACCAACGCCGGGCCCTGGGCTCGACGGTCGAATCAGAGGCAGACGCCGAGCGCAGCGAGGCATGCGGTGGAGTCGGCGGTGTCGAGGTATTGCCCGTTGCAAAACAGCGCACCCTGAACCGATTCCGCGTCGGCGTCGCAGGCGCCCGCGATCTCGGCCTGGCATCCGCCCATGCATTGCGCCACGCATTGCGAGGCTCCTGCTCCGCACTCGCGGTTGCACTTGGCACCACACACCCGCTGAAACGACGCCGGGGTGCAGCTTCCTGCGTCCGTACGAAGCTGGCAGTCGAGCGGCGGCCCTGGGACGTAGTCGCCACAGATGCTCGTGCTGCCGTGCGCCGAGCACGTTGGCGTCGTCGGGCAGATGCCGAGCGCGGCGAGGCACGCCGCGGTGTCGTCCGTGTCGACATACTGGCCATCACAGAAGATCGCGCCTTCCACTGAGGCCGCGTCTGCCTCACACGCGCCGGCGAGCGAGGCAGGGCATCCTCCGAGGCACGCGTTCGTGCAGCTCGGTGACTGGGTTCCGCACTCGTGGTCACATTGAGCGTTGCAGGCGCTGTCGAAGGAGGCTGGCGTGCAATCGCTGCGCTGCATTGACGTACGACATACCGCGTTCGACGTCGGGACGAATGGCCCACAGACCGCCCTACTGCCACTCGGCTCGCACCCGTCGGCTCCGCGGTCACCTGCGCTCGCACCGGTGCCGGAGGTGTCGCCGCCACATGCGATCGCCGTGAACGCCGTGAACGTCGCCAACACCACCGCACGAAGATGGATTCCCACGATATACCCTCCCGAGTCGTCCGCTGCGACGATGCGCGAAGGCGGTGACGTACCGCGGGGCCTTTCCAGTGGCAACACGACCGTCGCGGCGTTTCTTGGCGGGCGCGCCGGGGAGGCGGAGAGACTTCTCTTGTTCCCGAGTGTGCACACCGAAGCCGCGGGCGGCGTGCTCTGGGCGCCGCCGCTTCACATGCGCGGCGGACGGCGCTTCGAATTCGGCAGCGAGTCCGGTTGGCTCGGCGCGGTCGGGCGCGCGCGCTCGCGCACGGCGGCGGTGATCACGTCGTGGAGCTCGGGCGCGATGTTCGACGCGAGCGCGGAGAGCGAGGCGTGGTCGAGCGCGTGCTGGCCCGCTTTCGCGGGCGCGGAGATGCCCGGGTAGCGCCGCTCGAAGCTCGCCACGGCGTCGGCGCGCGCCGCAGCGGCCGCCCGCGTCGCGCCGCCGGCGCGCACCTCGTCGACGGCGGCGAGCGCCTCGCCGAGCGCCGCGCGGATTACGTCGTCCTCCCACGGCTTGAGCATGAACCGGAGGACGCCGCCGTCGTTGATCGCGGAGAGCGCCGTCGTGAGCGAGCGGCCGGCGGTGAGCATCATACGGACGATGTGCGGGTGCGCGTCGCGCACGGCGCGCACCAGGTCCAGGCCCGACATCTGGGGCATGTCGACGTCGGAGAACAAGACGTCGACCCTCTCCTTCACGATGAGGTCGAGCGCGGTCGTGGGGTCGAGCGTCGTCACGAAGCGGCAGCGCGGGTGCTTCAGCGTGCGGGCGAGCGCGCGCAGGATCGCGGGCTCGTCGTCGACGAACAGCACGACGTACTCTTCAGCCACGCTCAAGAGGCCTTGCCCGTGGCCGAGGAGCGCGGCCCGTCGGTGAGCTCGGCGAGCGCCTCGTCGAGATCGTGGAGCATGTCGCGCGCGTGCTCGTAGCGGTCCTTCGGTCGCTTCGCCATCGCGCGGCGCACGGTCGCCTCGAGCACGGGGGGGAGCGGCCCGCTCGGGCTCGTCACCTCGGGGATGGGCGCGGTCACGTGCAGGACGAGGATGGCGAACACCGTCTCGGCGGAGTACGCGACGCGCCCCGCGAGCATCTCGTAGAGCACGCACCCGAGCGCGTAGATGTCGGTCCGGTGATCGAGCGGCTCGCCCGTCATGTGCTCGGGCGCCATGTACGTCGGCGTGCCGATGAGGGCGCCCGCGTTCGTCATCTTCGCCGTGTCGTGATCGGGGACCTTCGCGACGCCGAAGTCGCCGAGCTTCACGACGTCGCCGGGCGCGATGAGCACGTTCGAGGGCTTCACGTCACGGTGGACGATGCCGGCTGCGTGCACCGCGTCGAGGACCGAGGCGATCTGCCGCGCGATGCGCACGGCGCGCAGCGGCGAGAGCGGCGGCCCGTGATCGATGGCGTGCTCGAGCGTCTCGCCCTCGACGTACTCCATCACGAGGAACGGGCGCCCGTCGGAGTACACGCCGTAGTCGAAGACGTCGATGACGCCGGGGTGGCGCACGCGCGACGCGGCGCGGCCTTCACGCAGGAAGCGCGCGCCGACCTCGGCGATGGCGGCGACCTCCGGGTGGAGGACCTTGAGCGCGGCCTGCCGCCCGAGCTTCGCGTGCTCGACGAGGTACACGGTGCCAGCCGCGCCCTCGCCGAGCGTGCGCAGCACACGATAGGGCGTCTCCGCGCTCGACAAAGTGCCGCCGAGCAGGGACGGGCTCGAGCTCCGCGAGTCTCGCGGGCTCTGGACGCGCTTGACCTCGGCCGCCATCCCGTAGGGCGTGCTCCGCGCGATGACGAGCACCTCCGACGCGGCGGCGAGCACGCCGTCGGACACGCGGAGGCGCCCGAGCTGCTCCTCCGGGTGGCCGATGTCGAGGCCGGCGAGCAGCACGAGGCGCGCGATCATCGCCTCGCCGAGCGCGAGCGGGACCGCGTCGAGCGGCGCGGGCGCGGCGTCGTCCCCGAAGCCGACCGCGTACGAGCCCGCGTCGCTCGGCTCGATCGTGAGGAGCGCCTCGCCCGTCGCGAGCCACGCGAGCAGCGTGAGATCGACGAGATCGACGGGAGACGCCTCGGCGACGGACATCGGCGCGCCGCCCGCGGCGACGGTGCGCGCAGGCGGCGCCGACTCGTCGCGCGCGGCCGACCACGGCGTCAGGCTCATCTGTCGCACGCCCGTCCAGGCGCGGACGCGGCGAACCTCGGGCGGGGGCGCCGCCGCCGCGCGCGCCTCCTCCTCCGCGTCGATCTCGCCGATCGCCTCGCTGATGACGAGCGCGTCCTTCGGCGGCGCCGCGTGTGGGCGCGAGGTGAGCGTGAAGCGGCCGCGCGTCCAGCCGGCGATGCGCCGCAGGAGCTCGAGCGGCGGGAGCTCCTCGTCGTTCACGGTGCCCGACAGGAGACGGCCCGTGAGCACGCCGAGCCGCGCGACGTCGGGCCCGTGCACGAGCTCGAGCAAGCCCGAGCGCCGCTCCATCTCGACGAGCGTGAGCAGGGCGCGCAGCGGCACGCGCGCGAGGTCGCCCGCGAGCTCCGTGCGGCGCGGCTCCTCGATCTGCGGCAGCACGGCGCGCGTCGCCCGCAGGCGCGCCGCGAAGCGGACGAGCGCGGACGTCTGCGCGACGACGTCGGGCACCTTGTACGGCTTGAGCACGCACACGTCGGCCCCGACGGCGTACCGGGCGACGCGCGCTCGCGTGTCGGCGGGGCGCGCCATCAGAAGGAGCGGCGTCAGCGCGAGCGGCCCGTCGGCGCGCCGGAGCCTCGCGGCGAGCTGATCGCCGGCGATGTCCGGCAGATCGAAGTCGAGCACGACGCACGCGGGCCGCAGATCGACGGCCATCTCGAAGCCCCGCGCCGCGTCGTCGCAGCGCAGGACCTCGTGATCTGCGTCGCGGAGCGCGGCCTCGAGCCGCTCGCCCTCGGCGCCGGGGCAGACGAGCAGCACTAGCGTGCTCGACGCCTCGACCACGGGCACGTGCACCTCGATCGACCGCTTGCCGACGGCGGGGACGCCGCGGTGCGGGGTGGGCGCCA
>DASYCF010001200.1:0-5879 GCA_036500365.1 Byssovorax sp. | reverse complement strand
AGGAGCCCGCGCGATTTCACCGAGAACGCGGCCTCGACGGAGGCGTGCGTCGCCCGCTCGACGGCGGCCGCGACGTCGCGCGGAGAGGTCGCGGCGTTCGCCTGCTCGAGCGCGCGCTCGGCCGCGGTTCGAGGCGACGCGGCGCCCTCGCGCCTGCGCCGCTCGATCTCACGGCGCGCGCGGTCGGCGGCGGCGAGCAGCGCGAGGCCGAGCGGCGGCGCGACGACGAGGCTCCAGAAGCGCGACCCCGCGAGCGGCGCCGTCCGCGCCTCGTCGTGGAACGCGCCGAGCTCCTTGCGCGGGAGCGGCAACGTCGACAGCGGCTCGTCGATGGGCTTGTCGTCGACCTCCGCGCCCGAGCCGGCGACGTGCGCGACCTCCACCTCGCCGGCGGCGGCCTTCGCGACCTCGCACTTCTTCTTCGCGGGGTCCCAGTACGGCAGCTCGATGGCGCCGAGGTCGATCATGCCGGAGTTCTTGAGCCGCACGACGTAGTCGAACGTGCGCGTGCCCACGACCTTGCCGGCCTGGACGTCGGTGCGCTCCTTCTTCACGGGGTCGAGCCACTCGACGCCGCTGCGCTCGGGGACGCGCAGGCTGTCCGGCACGAGGCCGGTGCCCGTGACGCGCACCATCACGGCGACGGAGCCGCCGACGTCGACCTTCTGCGGCTGCACGCCCGCCGTGATCGAGAACGAGCCGACGTCGCCGATCGCGTAGCCGGGCGGCCGACCCGCGAGCGGCGGCTCGGTCACGTGGACCGTCGGCGAGTTCGACGTCCGGAGCTCGCCGTAGGGCGGGAAGCGGCGCCCCGCGACGCTGCGCTCCATCGCGCCGACCTGCAGATCACCGGTCGCGAGGGGGAACAGCGCCGTGCGCCCGATGAGCTTCACGAGGTACGACTCGCCGTGGACGCGCGCGGTGCCCTGCGGCTCGTCGGGCTCGCCGCGCTCGAGATCGACGCGGCGGAACGACACGAAGTCCGGCTCCTTCGGCCCGGTCACGGAGCACGGCGCCGCGCAGTAGACGTAGTAGCGCGCCGTGATCTGCTCGCCGACGACCGCGCTCGTCTTGTCGACGATCGCGCGGAGGAAGGCGCGCGCGTCGGGCGCCGGCTCCTTCATGTCGAGGTCGGCGCGCGTCGTCGGCTGCGGCTCGTCGTCGGGCGTCGTGTCGTCGCCGAAGGGCCAGGGGATGTTCGGCATGCCGGGGATGCTCGGCGGCGACGGCATGCCGGGCATGAGGAACGGGCTCGGCGACGCCGGCGCCGAGCTCGCGCCGGGCGCCGCGGCGACGACCTCGACCGAGATCGATCCCGTCGTGATCTTCTTGCCGTCGATGATCGCGCTCGGCCCCGGGATCATGACGCGCCCCGGCTTCGTCGCGCGCAGGTTCCACACGGCGTCGACCCCGCGCGAGACCTTGCCGTTGATCAGGTACGTGTGCGACCCGAGCGTGTAGCCGAGGATCGCGACCCCCGGGGGCAGCGGCTCGAGGAGCGGGCGCTGCACGCGCGGCTCGTCGGAGCCGGCCCGCACGCGCAGCGTCACGACGAAGCGCTCGCCGACGGCCACGCGCGACGCGCTCACCTCGGCCGAGACGTTGATGCCCGGCTTCTTCGGCCGCGCCGACGCGGGCGCCGACGCCGTGATCGACGCCGCGATCACCAACGCGCCGAGACGATGCGCGCGCGTCACTTGTCCTCCATGCCGCGACGCCGGTGCGCGATGTTCGCCTTCTGCCGCGCCTCTTGCTGCTGGTAGCTCGGCGTCGCCTCGAGGCGATCGAGCATGCGGTCGTCCTGGCTCCCGCCCTTCTGCTTGTCGTCGCCGGGCTGCGGCTCGGGCTGCTGGCCGCCGTCGCTCCGGTCGTCGTTCGAGCTCGGGCCCGCGTCGCGCCCCGCGTCCCCCCCCGCGTCGGGCGGACCCTCGGGACCCGCGTCGTTGCCGCCGTCGCCCGCGTCGGGGCCAGCGTTCTGCTGCTGCGGGTCCTGGTCGTCGCCGCCGTCGCCGCCCGCGTCGCCCTTGCCGCCGTCGGTCGACGCGTCCTCTTCGCCTTGACCCGCGTCGCCCGCGTCGCCCCCGTCGCCCTGGCCGCTGTCGCCGGCGTCGCTCTGGTCGTCGCCGCCGTCGCCTGCGTCGCGCTGATCGTCGAGGCGCCGCAGCGCGATCGCGCGGTTGTGCGCGGCGTCGCGGCCGATCGCGTCGACGCCCGCGTCGGCCTCGAGCCCGGGCGTGATCGTGAGCGACGCGTCGTACATCTTGATCGCCTCCGCGTAGCGGCGGCTCATGAACAGCAGGTTCCCCGCGAGGAAATACGCCCGCGCGCGGAGGTCGGGCGCGACGTGCGGATCGTCGGCGATGGCCTGGGCGATCGCGAGCGCGCACGCGGTCTCGTCCTTGCGCTCGGGCGCGACGGGCGCGTCCGGCGCGCCCTCGCCGCCCTCTTCGTCGCCGAAGCGCCGACCGAATTTCTCGGCCATGTAGAAGAGCGTGAGGCCGAGATCGAAGGAGCCGTTCGCCTTTTGCCGCACGAGGTCGGACACGCCGATGCCCGCGGCGCTGCACGCGCCCGTCTCGAGGTAGCCCTCGAGGAGCTGCTCGGCGGTCGGCTGATCGCCGGCGTCGAGCGCGTGGATCGCCTTGTCGACGACGGGCGCGTCGTGCTCGAAGGGCGATCGCGGATCCCAGCCGCCGCAGCCCGCCGCGGCCCACGCGAGCGACGCGAGCGCGCACGCCGACCACCCGAGCCACAGCGCGGCGCGGCGGCGGCGCGGGCGAGCGGCGAGATCACGCGGCGGCACGCGGGGCCTCCTTGATCTTGCGCGTGACCTTCGGCGGGACGCGGCGCACGAACCGCCGCGCGCGCGCGTCGCCGAGCAGCACCTCGGCGAACAGGAGCAGCACGGCGGCGCCGAGCGGCACGTCGAACACGTCGGCGTACACGAGCTCGACGCGCTCGCTGAGCTCGCCCTTCATCTGGTGCTTGAGCTCGGCGGTGATCTTGTCGATGCCCGTCGTGCCGCGCTCGGCGCGGATCACGCTGCCGCCGGGCGTCGCCTCGGCGATCTGCTTGAGCTGCTGCTCGCCCTCGGGCGAGAGCTCGGTCGTCAGCGCGCGACCCGCCCGGTCCTGCCGGTAGCCGTGCACGCGGCCGTCGTCGCCGACGTCGGGGATGGGCTCGGGCGTGCGGCCGCCGATCTGCACGACGTCGACCGTCGTCCCCTCGAGGCCGATGTTCTTCGCCGCCGCGACCGGATCGCCGTCGAGATCCTCGCCGTCGGTCACGAGCACGATGATGCGCTTGTGGTCCTTCGACTTCGGGTCGCTGTGCAGGAGCTCCGCCGCCTTGCCGAGCGCCTGCGAGATGTCGGTGCCGCCCTCGGGCATGTCGTTCGGCTCGAGCTGGCGGAAGAACTGCGCGATCGCCGTGCCGTCGTTCGTGAGCGGGAAGCTCATCGGCGAGCCGGCGAACGCCACCGCGGCGAAGCGCGCGCCGTCGAGCTCGCGCACGAGCCGGGCGACCTCGACCTTCGCGCGGAAGATGCGCGACGGCTCCACGTCGCGCGCGTACATGCTCTTCGAGTAGTCGAGCACGATGACCACATCGAGGTTCGTCGCGGGGACGAGGCGCGTGCCCTTGCCGTACTGCGGGCGCGCCGCGGCGACGAACGCGAGCGCGACGGCGAGCACGAGCAGGACGCCCTTCCACGCGCGGCGCTTCGCGGGGTCGCTCGTGAAGAGCGCCTTCACGCGCGACGGGTCGCCGAACCGCGCGACGGCCCGCCGCCCGCGCACCGCGCCGAACAGGAGCAAGAGCGCGACGAGCGCGGCGAGCAGCGCGCCGAACAGGAACGCGGGGGCGCCGAACGTCACGGGAACCTCCGCAGGAGCCACGCGCGGAGGAGCGCGTCGAGCGCGACGAGGATCGCCCCCGGCACGACGAGGAACGGGAAGAGATCCTCGTACGACGCGAGGCTCGCCTCGAACCGCGTCTTCTCGAGCTGGTTCAAGACGGCGTGCATGCTCTCGGCGAGGGCCTTGCCGTCGGTCGCGATGAACGCCTGGCCGCCCGTCGTCTTCGCCATCCACTTGAGCAGCGTCGGGTTCACCGGGAAGCGGCGCTTGCCCATGATCTGGCGGCCGAACGGGTCGCTCTCCTCGACCTCGACCTCGTCGTCGTTGCCGATCTGGATCGTGTGCACCTTGCAGCCGACCTTCGTCGCGAGCTTGGTCGCGTACTCGGGCGAGATGCTGCCGGCGTTGTTGTCGCCGTCGGTGAGCAGCACGACGACCTTCGAGCGCGCGTCGCTCCGCCGGAGCCGCGCGACCGCGGCGCCCACCGCGTCGCCGATCGCCGTCGAGTTGCCGTCGATGACCGTGAGCGACAGGTTCGAGACGAGCGTGTCGAGGAGCTGATAGTCGAGCGTGGGCGGCGACAGCACGAAGGCGCTCGTGCCGAAGACGATGACGCCGATGCGGTCGCTCTTGCGCCGCCGGATGAAGTCGCGGACGACGAGCTTCGCGGTGTCGAGCCGCGTGAGGCGCTTCTGCCGGCCGTTCGACTGCACCTGCGGCTGCGGGCTGCCGGGGAGATCCTTCGGATCGCCGTCGAGCACGGCGCGCATCGAGCCCGACAGATCCATCACGAGCACGATGTCGATGCCGCGCTCCTCGCCCTTCTCGTCGCGGAGCACGTTCACGGGGCGCGCGAGCGCGGCGACCATCACCGCGAGCGCGACCGCGCGCAGCACGCCCGGGAGATCGCGGAGGCGCGTTCGCACGCCGCGCGGACCGGTGAGGAGCGGCGCGACGGCGCCGACGCGGACGCGAGGCACGCGCGCGTCTTGTCCGAGCGTGCCGAGGTACGCGACGAGCGGGATCGGCACGAGCGCGAGCAGCATCCACGGCCGCTGCCACTTCGCGTCGAGGAACGCGTCGAAGCGGGCCCACGCGGGCCACGCGAGCGCGAGCGCCGTCACGACGAGCGCCGCGATCACCGCCCACACGGCGCGGGCCGCGCGGCTCACGACGCGCGGCTCCCGGGCGGCGACGCGCCCTCCGCAGGTGCGACGAGGTTCGCGGGGATCGTCCCGCGCACGATCGCCTCGGCGCGGCGCAGCTGATCGCCGCACTCGGTGTCGGTCGGGAAGACGCGCGCGAACTTCACGAGGTCGGCCTCGTCGAGGAAGCCGCCGATCTCGCCGAACATCGCGACGGCGGGGCGCACGCGGCGGAGCAGCGACTTCATCTCGTCGGTCGTCGTCTCCATGCCGCTCCAGCCAGCCTGCAGCTTGTCGAACTGGTACCGATCGCCGAGGTAGCGGCGCACGACGTCGGTCACGCGATCGAAGTGCACGTCGTTCTTGTTCTCGGCGAGGAGCGTGCCCCGGCGGATGGACTCGAGCTCGGCCATCGCCACGTCCCACGGGATCGGCCGCGGCTTCGGCCTCTCGACGCGCGGCCTCCTGCGCCACCACCGCGCGACGAGCAGCGTGGCGGCAGCGACGACGAGGGCCGCGGCGAGGCCCTCGAGGATGTGCTCGAGCAAGACGAACTCCTCGCGCTGGGGACGCGCCGGCGGGTTGGGCCGCACCTTCGGATCGCGCTCGCCCGCGGCGAACGGCTCGTCGACGCGGAGGACGTGCGCGTGCGTGCACAGCGTCATCAGCTCGCCGCCGGCGCGCGTGATCGTGACGGGCAGCGGCGGCAGCGTCATCGCGTTGCGACCGGAGCTCGGCGCGAGCGGCACGACGGGGATCGTGAGCTCGGTGGTCGCGCTCGACGCGCTGTCCTCGCGCGTCGTCGCCATCGGGCCGGCGCCGCCGTCGGGATCGGGGAGCGCGAAGCCCGCCGCGGCGAGCGCCTTCGCGCCCTCGC
>DASYCF010001199.1:0-3475 GCA_036500365.1 Byssovorax sp. | reverse complement strand
ACGATGTTCGACTCTTCGTCGAAGCGCGCCTTGAGCTCGACCACCGCGGTGACCTGTTTTCCAGCCTCCGCGGCGCGGGCGAGCGCGCGCACGATCGGCGAGTCGCCGCCGGCGCGATACAGCGTCTGCTTGATCGCGAGGACGTCCGGATCCTCCGCCGCCTTCGAGATGAGCTCGACGATGGCGGTCACCTGCTTGCCGCTCTCGGCCGCGCGCGCGAGCGCCTTCACGATGGGCGAGTCGCCGCCCGTTCGATAGAGCGTCTGCTTGATCGCGAGCACGTTCGGATCGTCGGCCGCGCGTGAGACGAACTCGACGACGGGGTCGAACGACTCGTACGGCAGGTGCAGCATGACGTCGCGCTCGCGGATGACGGCGAACGGGTCGTCGACGTCGCGGAACGGGACGGGCACCTGCGGCGTGAAGATCTCGTCGCGGAGCTCGCGCCGCTCGTCGTCGTTCACGATGGCGAGCAGATCCGTGATGTAGAGCGGCCCGGCGACGCGGTAGACGTCCTGCGTCGTCTCGACGTGGAGCGCCTTGCACAGCCGCGTGACGCTCGCCTCGACGCCCTCGGCCGTGCCGATCTCGAGGCGCACGGCGTTGCCGCGGTCGCGCCTGCGGAGCTCGGCCTGGATCGTCTGGAGGAGATCCTCGCCCTCCTCCTCGTCGATCTCGAGGTCCCAGTTGCGCGTGACGCGGAAGACGTACGTGCCGCGGAGGCGCGACTGCGGGAAGAACTCCTTTACGTGGCGCGCGATGAGATCCTCGAGCAGCACGAACGCGCGCCACGCGCCGTCGACCCGCACGCGGATGAGCCGCGACAGCATGGCCGGCACCTGGATGACGCCGAAGCCCGTCTCCTGCGCGCCGTGCTCGCGCGAGAACATGATGCCGAGGTTGATCGATTTGTTGCGGAGGTGCGGGAACGGGTGCCCCGGATCGATGGCGAGCGGGGTGAGGACGGGGAAAACCTCGGTGCGGAACCGCTCGTCGAGGGCGGCCAGGTCGGCGACGGCGAGCTCGTCCGGCTTCACGATGCGGACGCCGACGCGCTGCAGCGCCGGGATCATCTCCGTGTTCCACACGCGGTACGCCTGCTCGACGAGCGCGTGCGCGCGCTCGCTGATCGCGACGAGCTGCTCGTGCGGCGTGAAGCCGTCGGGCGGGATCTCGGCGATGGTGCGGTACGTCTGCGCCTGCAGGCCGGCGACGCGCACCATGAAGAACTCGTCGAGGTTCGAGAAGAAGATGCCGAGGAACTTCAGCCGCTCGTAGAGCGGCACCTCCGCGGCCGACGCCTCGGCGAGGACGCGCGCGTTGAACTCGAGCCACGAGAGCTCGCGGTTCAGGTAGTTCGCGGGGTCGCCCGGCTCGGCCGAGAGCGGCGTGCTCATGGGCGGCGCGCTGACCGAGATGGCCGCTGCCTCCGGCGTCGGCGTGAGGTCGTTGGACACGGTGCCGCGAGTCTATACGACGCGCGCTCCGCGCCCCGTGTCTTGTCGGTGTCAGCCGCCGCGCGCCGCGAAGAGGTAGAGCGCGCCGCTCCCGAGCGGGCGGAAGATCGCCTCGCGGACATGGCGCCGCGCGAAGCGGAGCGGCCGCGCCGGCGAGCCATAGACATCGCGGAGCGGCCGCTGCGGCAGCCACGCGCGGTCGTGGAACCCGGTGCGATCGAGGAGCGCCTCGAGCGATTGGCGGCAGAAATACTGGATGTGCGCCGGCGCGCCGAGGATGGTCTGCGCGAGCCGCGGCGCCGCGCCGATCGCGAGGAACGCGCGCCCGCGAAAGCCCGGGACCTTCAGCAGCAGGACGCCGCGCGGCGAGAGGAGCTCACGAGCCCGCGACAAGAACGCCGACGGCTCGCGCAGGTGCTCGACGACGTCCCACATCGAGATGACGTCGAACGTGCCGCCGAAGTCGTGCGTGAGGAAATCCGCTGACTCGGCGGGGACGCCGCGCGAGCGCGCGATCGCGGCGGCTGCGTCCGACACGTCGACGCCGCGTGCGTCGTAGCCGGCCGCGCGCGCCGCGAGCAGGAACTCCCCGGCGCCCGAGCCCACGTCGAGCACGCGCGCCGGAGGCGGCACGCGCGGGACGAGATGCGCCGCGACCTCTTCGCGGACGGCGCGCCCGAAGAACGCGTCCGCCGCGTAGCCTTCGTAGTCGTGGCCGTACGCGCGCTCGATCTCGACCTGCTGCGCCGGGGTGGTCGGCAAGAACCGATGGCGGCAGGCAGGGCACTCGAAGATGCCCGGTCCAGCGAACGCGATGTCGCGAGGGAGGCCGGTCAGCCGCACGAGGCCTGACACGCCGCACGCGGGGCACGCCCCCTCGCTCGGTGCGCCGCTGCGCCGCGCGAGCCGGAGCGGCGCGTCGTCGAACCACCGCGAGACGACGCTTGCCATGCGCGCGAGCTATCACGCCAGCAGGTCCGAGACAACGACCCGGCCGCGCGCCTTGCGGTCGCCCTTCGGCGGTTGATAGCGTGCGCCGGAATGGACGTTCTGCGGAATCCCGCTTCGTTTCGTCGCGCGTGCGACGCTGCGCGCGCCGACGGCATGCGTGTCGCGCTCGTGCCGACGATGGGCGCGCTCCACGCCGGGCACGTCGCGCTCGTCGAAGAGGCGCGTCGCCGCGCGGACTTCGTCGCGGTGTCCGTCTTCGTGAACCCTACGCAGTTCGGCCCGAGCGAGGATCTCGCGCGCTACCCGCGCACGCTCGACGCCGACGTCGACAAGGTCACGCGCGCGGGCGCCGCGGTCGTGTTCGCGCCCGAGCCGGCGGCGATGTATGCGCCCGGGGACGAGGCGCGCGTGCGGCTCGGCGCGACGTCGGCGCCGCTGGAGGGCGCGCACCGACCGGGCCACTTCGAGGGCGTTGCGACCGTCGTCGCGAAGCTCTTCGCGCTCGCGGGCCCGTGCGTCGCCGTGTTCGGCCGCAAGGACTACCAGCAGCTCAAGGTCGTCGAGCGCATGGCGCGCGATCTGTTCTTCCCGGTCGAGGTCGTCGGCCTCGCCACCGTGCGCGAAGCGGACGGCCTGGCGATGTCGTCGCGCAACGCGTACCTGTCGCCGGAGGCGCGCGCCGGCGCCGTCGCGATCCCGCGCGGGCTCGCCGCCGCCGCCGCGCTGTTCGTCGCAGGTGAGCGCAGCGCCGGCGCCCTCACCGCTGCGGTCCGCGCCGAGATCGCCGGCGTCGCCACGTCGATCGACTACGTCGACGCCGCGGACCCCGACTCGCTCGCCGTGATCGACGCGGCGGCGCGCGTCGGTGAGCGGGCGCTGCTCGCGCTCGCGGCGCGCGTCGGCGGCGCGCGCCTGATCGACAACACGGTGCTCGGCGAGGACGCGCCTCCGCGCGTCGCGCCCCGCGCCGACGGGGGGGCCCGAGATGCGTGATTCGATGCCCGGGTTCGACGGGCTGCTCGTCGCGTTCGAAGGGATCGACGGCGCCGGGACGACGACGCAGGCGG
>DASYCF010001198.1:0-2050 GCA_036500365.1 Byssovorax sp. | reverse complement strand
GTCGTCCATCGCGCGGGCACGCGCTGGCGCGTGCATGTCGGGCCGTTCCTCGTGCGCGTCGTCGGCACGCGGTTCTCGACGAGCTGGGATCCGGTGAGCGAGCGCTTCAGCGTCGCGCTGCGCGAGGGCGCCATCACCGTGAGCGGCCCGGTCGTCGGCGAGTCGCGCGTCGTGAAGGCGGGCGAGCGCATCACGGTGTCGACGGCGACGAACACGCTCGACGTGGGCTCGCTCGAGGAGCCGCACGCGGCCGTCGCCCCTGCCCCGAGCGCGAGCGCGAGCGCCGATGTCCCGGCGGGCGCCGCCGAGGCCGGAGCTCCCGCGCTGAACCCCGAAGATCTGCCCGACGCCGCCGTCGACGACGCGCCGCGCGCTCACACGAGCCCGGCGAAGAGCGCGAGCGTGGCCAGGCGGGACGCGCCCCCGCGCGCCGCGCAGGTGCCCCCGGCGTCCGCGCCGCGCACGTGGCAGGCGTTCGCCGCCGACGGCGACTATCGCAGGGCGCTCGCCGAGGCGGACAACAACGGCTTCAACGATCTGTGCGAGTCGTCGTCTTCGGCGGACCTGCTGACGCTGTCCGACGCGGCGCGCCTCGGCGGTCACCCGGGCGGCGCGGCGGCGCCGCTCCTCGCGCTGCGGAGGCGCTTCCCCGGCACGGCGGACGCCGCGGTGGCCGCGTTCCATCTCGGCCGCCTCGCGAAGAGCTACACCGACGCGCGCAGGTGGTTCGAGCGCTACCTCGCCGAGCAGCCGAACGGGCAGTTCGCGGACGAGGCGGCCGGGCGGCTCCTCGAGATCACGGACCGCGGCGGCGACGCCGAGGTCGCGAAGATCGCGGCGGAGCGCTACCTGCGCGAGCACCCGAGCGGGTCGTATCGCAAGTACGCTAGGGAAGTGCTCGCCCGCGAGGCGCGTTGACGCCCAGCGCGGCGCGCCGACGACGCGTCGCCGGTTGCCTCGCGCTCGCGATAGAGGTGCTCCTCTGCGCGCCACGCGAGGCGCGCGCGGAGGACGGCGAGCCGGCCCCGGAGCTCGGCACCGCGCGCGCGATCGCCGTCGTCGCGCCTCCGGGCGACAAGCTAGGGCGGCGCTTGACCGCCGAGCTCGAGGCGCTGGGCTTCCGCGTCGTCCCGATCGATCCCGAGAAGAACCCGGCGTCGCGCGCGTCGCTCGAGGAGTCGGCGCGCCGCTCCGGCGCCCTCGCGGCGATCCGCGCCGTGCCGTCCGAGCGCGGCGTCGAGGTGTGGATCGCCGATCGCGTGACGGGCAAGACGGTCCTCCGCGAGATGCTGCGCGAGGAAGGCGCCCACGATCGCGACGGCGCGCTCGCGCTCCGCACCGTCGAGCTGCTCCGCGCGAGCCTCATCGAGGTGGCCCTGCCGAGCTCGCGCGGGGACGTGGACGTCGCCGACGATCTGCGCGACCGCTTGAACCTGCCCGCGCCCGAGTCGAGCGCGCCGCCGCGGCTCGATCGGCTGCGGTTCTCGCTCGGCGCAGGTCCGCTCCTCAGCGCGGGCGGCTTCGGACCGTCGTGCGCGGTGCAGGGAGGCGTCGCGTGGATGCCGCTCGACTTCTTCGGCTTCGCCGTGACGGCGTGGGTCCAGGCCACGACGCCGACCGTGCGCGCCGCCGAGGGCACGGCGAGCCTGTCGGCGATGTTCGTCGGCGGTGGCCCGCGGTTTCGGCTCGCCGAGCGCCGCAGCGCGTGGTCACCGACGCTCGACATCGGCATGGCCGCCGTGCTGCTTCGATCGTCCGGTTCGGCCTCGCAGGGCTACGTCTCGGGGACGTCGTCCGGCGCGGGCGCGGCCCCTTACCTGCAGCCCGGCATCGCCTTCTGGGCATCTCGAACGGTGCGCGTGCGGGCAGACGTGCTCGTCGGGCTCCTCGCCGCGGGGGCGACGGTGACGCTCGGCAGCCAGCGCGCGGCGACGTGGGGCGCGCCCTTCGTCCTCCCGAGCGCCGGTCTCGACTTCGGCTGGTTCTGACCGTCCCCCGCGTCAGCGCGCGCGAACGGTGGGCCGCTACGACCGCATCCGATTGACTGGAT
>DASYCF010001197.1:0-13834 GCA_036500365.1 Byssovorax sp. | reverse complement strand
GAGCTACCCGCGACCTCAATGACGACGCGGCGCGGTGCGACGCTCGCGTTGGCGCTCTCCGTGGGCGCGGCGATGTCGTGCACCGAGCCGCGCGCGTCGACCGCGCTTCCGGTGGTGTTCGACGCCGACGTCGCGCCGATCCTCGCGGCGCGATGCGCGAGCTGCCACGGCGCGAGCGCGCCTGCGGCGGGGTGGAGCGCGACGTCGTACCTCGGCGCGATCGCGTGCGTCGAGCCGACGGGCGCCGCCGCGGTCTTGCCCGCGGACGCGCGCGCGCCGATCGTGAAGGCGCTCGCGGAGCCGTCGCACCGCGGCTTCGCGACGTCGGCCGAGGCAGCGACGCTCGGCGCGTGGGTCGAGCAAGGCGCGCCCGCGTTCGTCGGCGTCGTCCACGATCCAGGCGTCGTCGATCCACGCGCGCCGAGCTTCCACGGAGCGACGCTGCGCGCCGCGCGGTGGGCGCCGATGCTCGACGCGAGCGACCCCGACGCGTGCGGGCGATGCCACGACGGCGCCCCCGCGCGGCCCGCTGGCGTCACGTCGTCGGCGCCCGGCGCGACGGCGTGCACCGCTTGCCACACCGAGCCCGGCGGCGTGCTCGCGTGCGGCACGTGCCACGGCGACGGCGCGCGCGCGTATCCGCCTCGAGATCCGTGCTTCTTCCCCGGCGATCAGGGCGGCGCGCACGCGGCGCACGTCGAGCCTTCGGCCGCGCACGCGGACGGCTACGCGTGCGCGACGTGTCACCCGATGCCAGGGCCTCGGGTCATCGGCGGGCTGCACGGCGACGGGAAGGTCGACGTGCGGTTCGACGCGTCCGCGGTGCCCGGCTCGCCGACGTACGACGACGCGACGGGGGCGTGCGCGGTCGCTTGCCACGATGCAGGGGGCGCGCGGGCGCGACCGACGTGGACCGACACGACGCCGATGCGCTGCGGCGACTGCCACGGCGCGCCGCCCGCCGATCACCCTCCTGGCGCGTGCGACACGTGTCACGTCGAGGCGAACGCCGACGGCACCGCGCTCGCGCGGGGCCCGCTGCACTTGAACGGAGAGGTCGACCTCGGCGACGGCAGCGGCGGATGCGGCGCGTGCCACGGGCACGGCGACGACCCATGGCCATCGACGGGCGCGCACGCGGCGCATCGCGCGCCGACGAACAGCTCGCCGGTCGCGTGCGGCGACTGCCACGTCGTGCCGACGGAGGTCCTGTCGCCCGGGCACATCGACAGCGGCGTCGCGCGGGTAACGTTCTCGGGTCGCGCCACGGCGCGCAGCCAGTCGCCCGCGTGGAGCGGACGGGGCTGCGAGGGCGTCGCGTGCCACGGCGCGGGCCTCCCCGACGCGCCGACGACCGCGCCGATCTGGGACGACACGTCGGGCAGCGCGGGCGCGTGCGGAGCGTGCCACGGCGTCCCGCCGACGATGCACACGCCCTCGACGTCGTGCGGCCGCTCGAGCTGCCACGCGGGCGAGACGACGCCGACGGGCGTCGACGGCGCGCCGATCTTCACGTCGCCGGGCATCGCCCGACACGTCGACGGCGTGATCGACGTCGCGCAGTGACGCCGACGCGTCAGCGGCGGAACACGTGGCAGCCCGAGCAGACCTTCGCCTCGGGCTGGTGCGTCCGTCGATCCTGGTGACACCCGGTCGTGCACGTCGCGCGATCGGAGCGCGGCGGGCCGTGCGCGGTGTGACAGGTCGCGCACGTCGCGTGTCCGCTCGCCGCGTGGAGCGCGGGCAACGACGAGGGCGCGTGGCAGCTCGCGCAGGCGGGGGGCGAGGCGACGCCGCTCGGGCCGTGCGGGCGATGACAACTCGCGCAGCCTCCCGGCGCCGAGCCGTGGCGCGACGCCGCCTCGGCTGCGTGACAGGTGCTGCAGGCCGCCTTCGCGCCGCGTTCGCCGCTGTGCGCGTCGTGGCAGCTGGTGCACGCGGCGTGACCCGAAGGCGCCGTGCTCGCTTCGGCCGCGTGGCACGTCGCGCACGCGGGCGCCGCCTCGGGCCGATGCGTCGAGGCGCCGTGGCAGCTCGCGCAGTCGGCGTGGCCGCCGTGGCTCGTCGCGCGCTGCACCTCGCTGGCGTGACACGACGCGCACCCCGCCGGCCGCGCGGGTGGCGTGAAGTCGTGCGGTCGATGACAGCTCTCGCACGTCGTCCCGGCCGCGTGGGCGCCGCTGTCGGAGGTCGCGACAGCGGCGTGGCAGCTCGTGCAGCCCACGGCGAGCTTGCCCGCGGCGGCCGATGCGCCGTGCGGCGCGTGACAGCCGACGCAGTCGCCCTGGTGCTTGCCCTCGTGCACGTCGGCGTGGCAGCCCTTGCACGACGACGCGGCGCCGCCGGGCGCGTGCGGCGCGTGGCAGCTCGTGCACCCCTGATGCGCGCCGTCGCGCGCGCCGATCGTCGGCTTCGCGCCGTGGCACGACGCGCACGACGCGAGCGCGCTCGACGCGGGCTCGTGAGGTCGATGACAGCCCGTGCAGTCCGCGTGACCCTGAGGCGTCGTCGGACCTTGCTC
The DNA here is from genome assembly GCA_036500365.1 of Byssovorax sp. Lineage (GTDB taxonomy): Bacteria > Myxococcota_A > Polyangia > Polyangiales > Polyangiaceae > DASYCF01. The sequence goes on along the minus strand of DASYCF010001197.1, from coordinate 11,313 downwards.
CGCCGCGTGGCAGCTCGTGCAGGTCGCGCGCGCGAGCTGCGGCGGCGCGTGCGCCTTGTGACAGTCGAGGCAGCCGACGCGCTCCGATTTCGTCGCGTGGTGCTGGTCGGCTTCGGCGTGACACGTCGTGCAGTCCTTCGGCGCGATCGCGGGGTCGCCGTGCGGCTCGTGGCACTCGGCGCAGGTGACGTCGGCGTGCTGCGTGATCCCGGGCGCGTTCGCGTGCGCGGACGCGTGGCAAGGCATGCACGACGGGCGCGGCACGTCGGGCTTGAACGAGTGGCAGCCGATGCAGTCGCCGCCGCCCTCCTCGCCGCCGTGACCGTGCGACGCCTGGCGTGTGTGGCAGCGCGCGCACGGCGCGTCGCCGGGTGACGTGAAGCCGCGCGCCTCGTCGTGACACTCCTTGCACGCGAGCTTCGCGACGCCGACGTGCGCGGCGTGACCGTCGCTCGCGCGGACCTTCGCCCACGACTCGGGCACGTCGACCGGGATCACGGGCGCGGGCCGCGCGGTCGCGCGCACGAAGCCGATCACGGCCGCGGCGACGAGCGCGACGCCGAGCAGGAGCGCGGCCGCGACGTTGCGCACGCGCGGCTTCACGGCGCGAGCCCGTGGCACATGCGGCAGGGCATGTCGGTCGCCTTGCGCTTGTTGCTCGAGAAGCCGGGCCCGTGGGGGTTGCCGCCGGGGCCGCCGACCTTGTGGCAGCTCACGCAGAGCTGCTCGCCCGCGCCGCCGTGGCAGCTCGCGCACGACGCGGGGTCGACGCGCGCCTGCCGACCGTGGTCGCCGCCGCCGAGGCCGGTCGTGATCCAGCCGCGCGGGTGCGGGCTCCTGCCGCCCGTCGTGCCCGGCGCGACGCCCGAGGCCACGTGACACGACAAGCACGACGTGTCGCTGTGGCACGTCGAGCAGAGGCCCGGGTTCGCGCGCGACTCCTGGGCGTGCCGCGACATGAAGCCCGCGCGGTGCAGGCCGTCGAGGCGCGCGTCGTCGAACGCGAGCTTGGCGGGCAGCGTGGGGACGGTGCCGACGCCGTGGCAGCTCGCGCACTGACGCTCCGTGTGACAGCTCGCGCAGAGGTCGCGCGCGCTCGCGGCGCGCGTGCCGTGCTCGCGCAGCCAGTCGCCGTCGTGCACGAGGTGACTCTCGGGGAGCGTCTGCTCGGCGGCGAGGTCGACGTGGCAGCCGTCGCAGTCGCGCAGCGTCCACTGATCGGCGTGCTGGTGGCAGCCGAAGCAGGTCGCCATCTTCGGCACGGGCGCGCCGACGTCCGAGCGCGCGATGTCGGCGTGGCATCGCACGCAGTCGCCCTCGACGCCCTTCATGTGCGAGCGGTGCTCGAACCGGAGGTCCTTGCGAACGAGCGCGACGTCGGCGCGGAGCGCGGGCTCGCCGTGGCAGCCGCCGCAGGGGCGCGCGTCGTGCGGCGCGGCGTGGCAGCCGCGGCACACGGCGTCGGTGGGGAACGCGGGGTCGCCGGCGCGGCCTTCGTCGGCGATCGTGGCGTGGCACTTCACGCAGCTCACGCCCCGGAGAACGTGCGCGCGGTGCTCGAACGCGCGCGACGGAGAGCGCGGCTTGATGCCGAGCACGCCGGCGCACCCGGCGAGCGCGATCGACGCGACGAGGAGCCAGCCGGCGGGGCGACGGCTCATCGCGCCGCGACCTCGAGCGTGTGCGAGAGCCGAAGCAGCGCGGCCGTGGAGTATCGGTCGACGGGCGTCGACGACGCCTCGAACGCGGCCGCGACCTCCCAGCTCTTGCGCGGCGTCCACGCGAGCGCGACGAGGCCCCAAGGCCAGACGGTCACGCCGTCGGTCGGCTCGTCGGGCGCGGCGAGCTCGAGCTCCGTCGACGCGCGCAAGGACCAAGGCAGCTTCTGCGAAGCGACGACGCGCACGCCCGTCCAGCGCGCCGTCGACACGGCCTGGCGGCGGAGCTCGAGCCCGACGCTGCCGTCGCCGTGGTCGTCGAGGCGCAGCGTGGCGCGCAGCCACCCGTTGCCGCCGAGATCGCCCGCGACCGACTGCACCGCGCCGGAGCCGAGCAGATCGAGCCGCGGCGCCGCCTTCCATCGGAGCGTCGCGCCGCCCGTCTCCGAGGGCACGTCGCCGAGCACCGAGAAGAGCGACGTCGCCGGCACGAGCAGCGACGGCGAGCGATGCGTCGCGAAGAGCTCGAGCCGCAGCGGGCCGACCGTGCTCGCGGCGGATGCGGTCGCCTCGGGGACCTCCTGCGACTCGAGGTCGAGCGAACCGCGCGCGGCGAGATCGAAGTAGCGCGTCGGCGCGAACGCGACGTCGAGCCCCGCCTCGTCGGCCGAGACCTCGCCCGTCGTGCGCTGCTCGAGGAACGAGACGCCCGTCGTGAGGGCGCCCGCGACCGTCTGCGCGACGCGGCCGCCGGCGACCCAATCGTAGTCGCGCGACCCGAACGCGGGGACGACGGGCATGCCGCCGAACGCTTCGAGGGAGCTGCCGAAGCTCGTGCGCGAGACGACGTCGGCGCCGTCGATCTGGACGGGCCGGACCGCGCCCGTCGCGAGGACGAAGCGACCGGCGCGCAGGTCGCCGTAGCCCTTCGGGTGGTGAAGATGGATGCAGAAGACGAGGATGTCGGCAGGGTCCCCCTCCTTCGAGCCGCCCCACAACGAGGCCTCGGTCGTGAGCCACGGGCGGACGCGATCCTCGGCCTGCAGCACGACGAGGCCGACGGGCGCCTGGGTCTGCGCGACCGCGTCGGCGCGCAAGGCCAGCGTCTGCGCGCTCGCGGCCTCGGCCCTGGCCATCGCGCCCGCGGCGATCGTCGCGGCGAGCGCGCAGGCGCGCCGACGACCGAAGGCCCCACGCGGCATCATCGATGCAGAGCCGTGCAAGACTCGCGCGAGCAAAGCGAGCCCTGGTTCATGCACTTGCCCAACTCCCCGCTGTCGCTCGTCGCCCTCGGCTGCGCCGCCGCGGCGACGCTGATCCTCGTGGGATACCTCGTCCTGCGCCCTGCGCTGAGCCACGCGACCAAGGTGTGGCTCGCCCTCGGCCTCGGCGTGCTGCCGATCGGAGCGGCAGCAGCCGGCAACGTACAGGGCTTCGAGGCGACCAAGGAGCGCGAGTTCTGCGGGTCGTGCCACGTCATGTCCCTGCACGAGCAGGACTCGGCCGACCCCAAGAGCGCGACGCTCGCGGCTCGCCACGCCCGGAATCGCATGTTCGGATCGGAGAACTGTTATTCGTGCCACGCCGACTACGGCATGTTCGGGACCATCGTCACGAAGATGGGCGGCATGCGCCACGTCTGGCTTTACTACACGGAGTACCGGACGACGCCGCTCGACGAGGCGAAGCGCACGATCAAGATTCGACGGCCATTCCCGAACGACAACTGCATGCAATGCCATTCGACCGAGGTGAAGCTCTGGGGCGACGTCCCCGACCATCGGGCGCTGGTGCAAGATCTGCGCGCCGAGCGCGTGAGCTGCGCGAGCGCCGGGTGTCATGGCTTGGCCCACCCGTTCTTCACCCCACCGTCGCCGAGCGCGGGCGCGGACGCAGGAGCGTCGCCGTGACCCCGGAGCGGACGCGGCGGCTCCTGTCGGCGGCGTGCGCGCTCGCGCTCGTGGCGCTCGCGCTGATGGTTTGGTCGCTCTTCGACCCGACGCCCGCGCCGGTCGTCCTCGCGATGTCGGTCGGACAGGTGATCGGCACGCTCGCGTTCGCCGCGTTCCTGTACGTCGTCGCCGCCGATCTCCGCGCGCGGCTCGCGACGCGCAAGGCGGCTCCGCCCGACGACGCTGGCTGAGGCGCCGATCGCCGACGGGGCTGCCCGAGCAACGACGAGTCGGCTGGTCAGCTCGATCAGCCGGCGGGCTTCAGCGACGCGATCATCGCGTCGAACGCGGGGCGCGCCGCGCTCACCGTGGCCGAGGGGCCGGTGAGCTTGAAGAAGTACGACGAGCCCTTCGCCTCGACGACGGCGCCGAGCAATCGATAGCCGGGGTGGCGCGAGGACGCGCCGAGCATCGCTCCGCCGGCGTACGTGCCGCTGACGTCGACGACCGTCACCTTGAGCCCGCTCACGGTGCGCTCGTCCCGCGTGTCTTTGCCGGCGTCGTCGAACTGCGCGACCCAGCGCTCGATGTTCGCCGCGGTCGAGCCGCCGGCGCGGCTGACGCTGAGCTCGGCGTCTTCCGTGTCCCCCGGCGCGCGAGGCGGGTGGTACGTCGCGAGCCGCATCGACGACGGGTTCGGCGCCTCGGTCCACGCGGCGGGCGCCTTCCAGGCGAGCGCGGGCGGACCCTCGGGCGGACGCGGCGTCGCGTGCGCCCCGGCCGAGGGGATGGGCGGATGGCCGGGCGGCAGCGCGTCGCGGCTCGAGGGCTCGTGTGCGCGCTGCGGAGCGGGTTCGGGCACCGGCTCGGGTGGGCTCGACGCGGACGCGTGCGCGCCGAACATGGCCCAAGCGGCGGCCGCGACGACCGTCGCGGCGAGCGCTGCACTCCCGAGGCGAATGGACATGGCAGGTCGCATCGGCAGATCTCGTGCCGCTCGACGCGGCGGCAGCGGCGGCGCCGTGGACCGCGCCACGGCTGCGTCTCCCTAGACCTCGAGGCGCGCGGGAGCAAGGCGAAGCCCTGCCCGCCGACGAAGACGCGCCAGGCGCCGGCGGCGCCGTCGGTCTTCCCCCGCAGCTCGGTCGAGCGTCGAATACCCGCTCGTCGCTGCCCTCGCGCGCGGGGGACGACCCCCATGAACTCGACGTGGCGGTACCGATCCTCCCCGCCCGCCACCGTCCCGTGGTCGGTGCCGAAGCCGACGATGTACGCCTGCTCACCCAGAAGGCCAGGGCAGAGCTGCACGATGTCGTGCTCGCCCGCGCCCGCCCGTCTCGGTCGCGCCGGCGTCGCCCACGTGAGAGTCGTGCGCCCCGACGATGCCCTTCGAGGCAGCGCGTGACGTGCGGGGATGGATCACGTTCGCGTAGCCGAGGCGCGCGAGCGCTCGGTCGCCGTCGCGGCGAGCCTCGGGATAGTCGCTGGCGCGCAGACCTCCGCGGCGTGCGCGCGCCGCGCAAGAGCTGCGCGCAGCCGCGAACGGACTGCAGCTCCGCCGCGGCGTCGCCGATCGATAGGCGAGATCCCAGGCGGCACGGAGGCTGCGAAGCGCGCGGTCAGGAGGCACGTCCAATGTCACGTCCCGCGCCCTGCTTCGTAGAAGACCGCATGACCACCGCCGTCATCACCGCGCGTGAGAGCGACTCCGTCGCGTGGCTCCGCGGCGAGATGCGCCGCGCGCGCGTCCAGCACGCGCCGGTCGTCGATGATCGCCAGCACGTCGTCGGCATCGTCTGCGAGCGGGACCTGACGACCCGCCTCCCGTCGGCCGCGAGGGTGGGAGGGGTCATGGCGCGCGACGTGATCACCGCGCGACCCAACGACTCTGCGGAGTACGCAGCGTGGGTGTTGCTCGAGAGTGGGTTTCGCTCGCTGCCCGTACTCGGCGACTCCGAGCAGCTGATCGGCATGGTCACGGAGCGCGATCTCCGCGACGTCGGCGCGCACCGGACCGCGTGACGTGCGCGATCGTTGCCCGGCGTTCGTCGCCCGTCAGAGCCGTGTGAATGGTCGAGCCCTGGTAGCGGCGCCCAGCGCGCCCCGCGTCGCACCGCAGGCGCCATGAGCCCCGTGCGTCCGGCGAGGCTGAGGGTCGCGGCGGCGGTCGTCGCGGCGGTCGCCGTCACGGTGGGCGGCGCCGCCTCCGCCAAGCTCGTCAAGTTCGGCGTCGGTTCGGTGTCGCTCCACGCGACCGGCCCAGCCGGCGTGAACATCGAAGCCACGACGACCGATGTCCGCGCGGCGGACACCGGTACGTCCCTCGCCGTGATCGCGGGGCTCGCCGGCCTGACGACCGGGGACGTCGTCCTCGATCATGCCATCGCGCGCACGCTCGAGACGACGAAGTGCCCGACTGCTACCCTGCGCGTCCCCACCCGCGCGCTGCAACTCCCGAAGGAGGGCGCCCAGACCGAGGGTGAGGTCCTCGGCAGGCTGCGACTGCACTGCACGTCCGCCGACGTCAGGTTCCGGTACAGCGCGACGCGCGCGGCCGGGATGATCGACGTGCGCGGCGCGTTGACGATCGACATGCGCGACTTCGGCATGCAGCCGCCGAGCTTTCTGGGGCTCCGCGCTCGACCCGAAGTGGACGTAGCGGCGCGCTTTCACGCCAAGGACTGATCGCCTTGGCGGCCCGGACCATTCACCAGACGGCGAGCTGGATCCGCTCCGTAAGATGCGTTCAGCCCCAAGCCTTCAGCGGATCGTCGACTGCCACCTCGCAAGGAACGACGCGCTCGGTCATGTGGTTCCCTGGATGCTGTACTGCCCGCTCGTCCCGCGCGACGTGACGGCCATGGTCACCGACGAGCCGCAGGGGCTCGCGATCCGCGTCGAGTCACCCGATCCCGCGGCGGCGCGCGAGGTGAAGTATCGCGTCGGCGAGCTCATCAACCTGGAGTGACCGGCGCGCCTCCGGCGACGCGGCCTGCGCCTCGGCGCGCGGCTTGCGCGGAGGTGCACCGCGCGCGGCGAGGTCCACGCCCGATCGCGCGAAATCGACGCCCAAGCCGCTGAGTCGTCCGCCGCAGGCCGGCTCACGCGAGCGGGTATGTCAAATGCACGGAGTCGCTCGCGAGCTCCAACGAGCCTCGTGAAGGAGAAGAGATCATGGCGAAGACGATGAAGGCGTTCGTGATGCACGGCATCGGCAAGGTGGGAGTGATCGACAAGCCCATTCCCGAGGTGGGGCCCAACGACGCGCTCGTGAGGACGACCGCCGCCCTCGTCTGCACGTCGGACGCACACACGGTCGGCGGCGCGATCGGGGAGCGCAGCGAGCTCACGCTCGGACACGAGGCCGTCGGCGTCGTGGAGAAGCTCGGGTCCGAGGTCACCGGCGTCCGCGTGGGCGACCGCGTGACGGTCGGCGCGATCACGCCGTGCTGGCATTGCGACAACTGCCAGCGTGGGTTTCCGTCCCAGTGCGGCGGCGCGCTCGGTGGCTGGAAGTTCGCCAACGTGAAGGACGGCAATATGGCCGAATATTTCCACGTCAACGACGCCGCGGCGAACCTCGCGCCGATCCCGAGGGACGTGCCGGACGAGGTGGCCGTCTATGCGTGCGACATGCTCTCGACCGGGTTCATGGGCGCCGAGCACGCGGCCATTCCCCTCGGCGGCACCGTCGCGGTGTTCGGTCAAGGGCCCGTGGGGCTGATGGCCACGCAGGGCGCGCGGCTGCAGGGCGCGGGCCTGGTCATCGCCGTCGAGAGCGTGCCTCGCCGACAGGAGCTCGCGCGCGCGTTCGGCGCCGACGTCGTGGTCGACTTCACCAAGGGCGACGCCGTCGAGCAGATCCTCGCCCTCACCGCTGGCGTCGGCGTCGACTCCGCGATCGAGGCGCTGGGCAGCCCGAAGACGTTCGGCGACTGCATCCGGGCGACGCGACCTGGCGGGACGATCTCCAACGTCGGATACCACGGTCACGGCGACGTCGTGCCCATTCCGCGAGCGGAGTGGGGCGTCGGCATGGCGGACAAGACCATCCGCACGGGCCTCTGCCCCGGCGGGCGGGTGCGCATGGAGCAGTTGATTCGGCTCCTCCGCGGCAAGCGCGTCGACCCCACGCCGCTGACGACTCACAGGTTCCGCTTCGATCAGATCGAGATGGCCTTCGCGATGATGTCGAAGAAGGAGGACGGGATCATCAAGCCGCTGATCATGTTCGGCTGACGCTCCTTGGATTGACGTCGTAGGTATTGGTGGGAAGCCTTCGTCGTCTCGGGTCGTCCATGGCCCTCGCCTCGCCGCTACCCAGGTTGCTGACCGCGCCTGCGGTCTGCGTCTTGGCCCGCCACGAAGCCTCCGGTGTCCCGGACGCTTCGTCGCGCGGCCGCAGCCGCAGCCATCGGCGGATGTCAAGACCTGGGTTCCGAAGCGCCGAGGTCCTCGGGCGTCGGCGTCCACGATCTGCTCGCCGTCGATCGATCTCCCTGTCAGCCCTCGGGACGAGCCGGAAGGAAGCGCGGGCGAGCGCAGCGAGTCAGGCGCGACCGAGGAAGACACGACGCACGCGCCATGACGCACCTTCCTGGGAGGGACGGCGCAATCGGCGTCCTGAGCGCTCGCCACGACGACGCCCGCTGGCACGACGTCCTCGCCTTGCGTTCAATCTCCCGTCCTCGGGCTCGGCGCGATCTGTCAACTAACTGACTGCTACGCGCCGCGACCAGCGGGCACACTCTGGAGTGAGACGCAAAGTCGCTCGAAGGCGCTAGGCGTTGCGAGCGGAGGAGAAAGCAATAACCACATCGCCAGCGCGCGGACTCCTTCCGACGAAGCGTCCCGCTTCAATACGTGCGCCAAGCTGACGAGCGCGCCATCGAGAAGAGCGACGTTTGCGCTTACACGAAATTGGTCCACGAACGACTCGGCAGCACTAAGGGCGATCCAAGTGTCATCCGGGATGACCTTGACGTGCATACGCTCCCTAACGCCGTTAACGCCGGGCGAGACGTTCCACATGTTCATCCTCGTCTGACGTCAGCACCATCCTGGCGTCATCCTGAAGCCACTCCGTAGCTGAGAGGGGACGCATGCGAGGCGTGATCATGGATTCGGCCGTGGAATCTGTCCCGAAAGACATCGAATATAGGCCACATTGGCGGCACCGAGGCAGTCTTCGCAAGAGTGGCCCGGAACGAGAGCGGATTGCTGTCTCCCTCTGTCTATGCGAACACGGCGAGCAACGGACGCAATTTCGTAGCTCGGATCATGGGCGAAAGATCGATCCTTCCAATCCAATACTCGATCTTACTCTGTGGCGTAGGAATACCCAACGTCACAAATACGCTCGCTCCGTCAGACGAAGCGCTGACAATTGAGCTAACAAACGCGCCGCCCAGGACGCCACCGGACACCGGAAACGCTTCTGACGTCAAAGTGAGCAGGGAGACGCGTACAATGGATACCGCCGAGAAGCCCCGATGTTCGCCCGCGCCCTGCGCGACCTGTCGAAGGAACCAGAAATAGGGGCCACTGCTCGCGACCAGGGAGACATCAGAAGACACATCGCTCGGGGCGCCAACGAGCACATACTTCTCCGATGGCGAGTTGCGAACATAGACGCGACCCAACCGAAGCCGCTCATGGACGATCCACACGTTCAGCCCGAGCGTTTGACTGCCGGGTTCGAAAACCATGGACGCCCCGGTCAAGTCGTTGCTCGGCAGGCCCAATTCAATGGGCGTAGTCCTGGCAGATCGCGCCTCTTGCATTGCTACTCCTCGTCCACCCATTCTGGACACGCTTGAAACCATTTCTTGACCAACTTGCCGCTGGGGCACGTGTATTCACACGGTTGCGGGAATGCCGGCTGCGGCTGCTCGGTGGTTGACCCCGACGTGAGTGTACACCTACCTGGCGTACGATACGGTGGTGGCACAGGGTCCGTGCATGCGTCGTCGGCGACGTCTTCGAGATGAGCCCGATTGAGCCACTGATCAATGAGCCAGCCGACACCACTTCCGAAGAGGAACCCCCCTGCTCCCGCGGCGCCGACCGCCGCCGTGGCGAAGACCAGTCCCCCCGTTGCAGTGGTTGCGCCGCCGCCGAGGATCCCCACGCCACCGAGCGTAAGGATCGTTGCGTCAAAACCTGACAGATCGACAAGGTTCACTGGATCGTTGTGCACATATGCGTACGAGTTCGTATCGTCGCCGCCTACACGCCGCTGGTCCTTGCTGGTCCACCTGCCGACGGCCGGATCGTAGTCCCTTGCCCCAAACCGCACGAGCCCGGTGTCGGCGTCGTACAATCCGCCGGCGAAGCCGAAGGGTAGAAATCCCGGCTGGGTGTCGACGAGCACGTTCCCAAATTCGTCGTACTCGAGCTCCTCGACGACAGCGCCGGTCGCGGAGTCGACCACGAGGCGTGGGCTGCCGAGGTGATCGCTCACAATGCGGAAGACGCCGGCGGAGGTCGTCATGTAGTCGGGCACGTTCGGCTTGCTACCGAAGGTGAAGGTCGCGACGACGTGGCCGCTGCCGTCGAGCTGCGTGACGATGCGAAGCGCGTCTTGGTAGAGGAAGCCCGCGACGAGGACGCCGTTGACCTTCTTGCCGACGCGGCGGTTCTGGCCGTCGACGATGTAGTCGATGTTGGTGCCATCGGGCAGGCCGACGTGGAGGAGGTTGCCGAGCGCGTCGTACGTGTACGTCGTCGTCGCGGCGCCCTGGGTCTTGCTCGTGAGCTCGCCGTCGGCGCCGTATGTATACGTCGCGTCGCCGTAGCTCGTCATGCGGTCTTGGTCGTCGTACACGCCGACCGTTTCGACGCCCCCCACCGTCTTCGAGAGGCGGTTCCCGTTGGCGTCGTATTCGTAGTGCGACGACAACGTGCCGTCGATCGTCACGTCGGTCAGGCGACCTCGCGCATCATAGGTGTAGCCGTAGGTGTGCGTGACGCCGAGCACGGTCTCGGTCTTCGTCGAGATGCGACCGAGCGCGTCGCGCGGCGTGACGTCCTCCGCGAAGACGCCGGAGCCGGCGTAGCTCGCCGCGTACGACTCGACCTCGCCGTACGGGTTGTATCCGTAGCTGTCGACCACGCCGCCGAGCGTCGTGCCCGTGAGGAGGCCGTTGACCGGGCTCGTCGTGAGCGTGAGCGCGCCGGCTTGGCGGAGCAGGCCGTCGTCGTCGTATGCAAAGCTCGCGACGAGGTTTCCGTTGATCGACTGCGAGGTCACGCGGAAGTTCGAGTCGTGGTCGACGTGCAAGGCGCCCGACACCGCGCCTGAATACGAGATGTCTTGAAGGAGGGACCCGTCGTAGCCGAAGGCGAGATCGACGCCATACGGCCCGGTGATGCTCGCGAGGTTGCCCGTCGTCGGGCTGTACGCAAACGTCGCCGTGCCCGTCGGGACGACGACGGTCTGGAGGCGCCCCGCAGGATCGTACGTGCGATGGACGTCGATCGCGTCGGGCCGAAGGATGTCGGTCAGCTGCCGGTCGGCGTCATGCGTGTAGATCGAGTCGGTCGTGCCGCTCCCCGAGACAGTCGGCGGGTCGTAGCTGGCGAGCAAGTCGACGGGCGAGTACCCGAAGTCGTGCTCCGGCTTTTCGGGCGGCGTCACCGAGCTCATGTTGCCGTTTGGATCATACCCGAAGCCGATGACGTCGCCAGCGGGGATCGTCTGCACCTTGACGCGGCCCGGCCCGTCGCGCGTGAGGCCCGTCGTCTCGCTCGGAGCGTCCGTG
>DASYCF010001196.1:0-2826 GCA_036500365.1 Byssovorax sp. | reverse complement strand
CGCGAACGGCGCGAACGCGTGCTTCACGAGGTCCTTCTCGCGCGCGGGCATGAACCGATCGGGGTCGAAGCGCCACGGCTCGGGGAAATACCGCGCCTCGTGGTGCATGCCGACGATGTTGATGAGCACGAGCTGGTTCTTCGGCAGCCGCACGCCGCGGATCTCGACCTCGCGCGTGGCCCGGCGCGAGACCACGTACGCCGGCGGGTAGAGGCGCATCGACTCCTTGAACACGGCCATCGCGAACGGCAGGTTCGCGAGGTCGGCGAGCGTCGGCGTGCGGCCGCCGAGCACGTCGTCGACCTCGCGCTCGAGCCGCGCGCGCGCCTCGGGGTGCTGCGCCAGCAGATAGAACGTCCACGCGAGCGCGTTCGCGGTCGTCTCGTGGCCGGCGAGGAAGATCGTCATCGCCTCGTCGCGCACCTGCTTGTCGGTCATGACGCTGCCGTCGTCCTCGTCCTGCGCGACGAGCAGCATCGACAGGAAGTCGCCGTGGTCGGTCCCGTCGGCGCGGCGCTCGCGGATGATGCGGTAGATGATCTCGTCGAGCGTGGCGACGTGCTTGCGCGCGCGCACGTTCGCCGGCGTCGGCACCTGCGGCGGCATCGGCACGAGCGAGTTGATGCCGCGGATGGCCGCGTGCATCGCCGCGGTGATCGCCTCGCCGACCTCGCCTGCGGACGAGCCGACCTCGGCGTCGAACAAGGTCTTGCCGACGATCTCGAGCGTCAGGCGCATCATCTCCTCGGCGAAGTCGATGCGCGCGCCGTCGGTCCACCGCGCCTCGGCGCTCTCGGTGCGCTCGGCGATGACGGCGGCGTACTCGGCGATGCGCTTGTGCGCGAACGCAGGGCTCATCATGCGGCGCTGCTTCTTGTGGAGCGCGCCCTCGCTCGTGAGCAGGCCGTTGCCGAGCATCGGCCGCATGAACACGCTGAGGCCGTAGCCCTTCTCGAACACGTCGGCGTGGTCGACCATCACCTCCTTCGAGAAGTCCGCGTCGGCCGAGAGCACGACGCTGAAGATGCCGTGGCGCGCCCGCACGACGGGACCGTGCTGCGCGTTCGCGCGCGTGAGGAAGCCGAAGCGATCGCTCCGGAACTCGAGCAGGTTGCCGAACACGAGGTTGCCGGGGACCTTCGGCAGGTCGGTGAGCTCGGACATGATGTCCTCCAAAATCGAATGAGTGAAGGCGCCCTTGCGCGTCGAGGCGAACGACGACATGATGCGAGCGATCGCTCGTATTCGCTACTCGCTTTCCAGACCCGCGGGTTCGCCCATGCCCAAGCTCAAGACTACGCCGCGAAAGACGGCCATTCAGGCGCGCGCGCAGGCCACGGTCGACGCCATCCTCAGCGCGACCGCTCGTATTTTGGTCAAGGACGGCTACGACCACGCGAGCACGAACAAGGTCGCGCTCGCCGCCGGCGTGAGCGTGGGCTCGCTCTACCAGTACTTTCCGAGCAAGGAGGCGCTCGTCGTCGCGCTCATCCAGCGACACGGCGCCGAGATGCGGCGCGTCCTGGCCGAGGCGTTCGTCCGCATCGCCGGCGCGCCGGTCGAGTCGGCGGTGCGCGAGATGGTCCTGCTGATGGTGCGCGCGCACGCGGTCGACCCGCGCCTCCACAAGGTGCTCGTCGAGCAGGTGCCGCGCGTCGGCCGCCTCGAGCAGGTGCACGCGTTCGAGGACGAGGTGCTCGCGATGACCGAGCAGTACCTCGCCGCGCACGCCGACGAGCTCGACCTGCCCGACGCGCGCGTCGCCGCGTTCATCTGCGTCCGCTCGATCGAGGCGCTCACGCACCACGCCGTGCTCATGCGGCCCGAGCTCCTCGAGCGGCCCGCGTTCGTCGACGAGGTGACGCGCCTCGTCGTCGGCTACCTGCGCATCAAGGCAGCCTGACGAGCGCCTTCACGCGCGCGCGTCGCGTGCGATACGGTCGGCGGATGACGCTCCGCACGCCGCCGTGGGACGGCTGGATCACGGGCGCGCTGCGCTTCCCCCAGAAGAAGCTCGCCGCGTGGAAGAAGTCCGACGTCGACGCGCGCGCGTTCGCGGACTGGCCCGCGTGGATCGCGCCGCCGTTCTCGACCGCCTTCCGCGCCGCGCACGAGCTCCGCGCCGTCACGCGCTGGAACGAGTCGTGGAAGCGCTACGTGCACACGCTCGACTTCGTCACGGCGATGGTGACGGACACCCGGGTGCACGTCCGCGCCTACCTGAGCGGCGCGTGGTTCGGCTTCTTCGGCGGGAGCGTCGCCGCGATCGCGCGGAGCGCCGCCGTCTTCGACGCCGAGGGCGAGATCTTCTTCGTCGAAGGCGGCTCGAGCCGCGGTCATCGCCTCCGCGTCGCGAAGGGCGCCTCGAGCATCGACGAGATCGATCTCACGAAGGACGCCGCCGCGCGCCGCGCGTGCGCCGACGATCACGCGCTGATCACCGATCGCAGCGCGCCGTTGCCGAAGCTCGGCACGGCGAGGCCTTCGCGCGATCTCGAGGCCGCGCTCTCGAAGTACGGCGCCGCGTGGGAGCTCCCGCACCCGCTCGGCGCGCTCCACGTCGAGGCCGGCGGCGCCTACGACGCGGCGGGCCCGCGCGCGATCCCGACCCACGCGCGCGGCCTCGACGCGGAGATCGAGGGTACGCGACGCGACGCGGGCTGGTTCGATCTCGCCGAGCACGGCCGTCTCACGGTCAGCGGCGGCGACGCGCTCGCCGTCGTGCAGGCCGCGTCCGGCGGCGCGCTTCAGGCCGACGTCGCCGAGCGGCGCGTCGTGGAGACCGATCTCGTCGATCGTTCGGGCGCGCGCGTCGATCGCATCGTC
>DASYCF010001195.1:0-2536 GCA_036500365.1 Byssovorax sp. | reverse complement strand
GTGCGCGGTCGTCGTGGTCGTCGTCGTGGGGCCCGTCGCCGATCCCGACGACATCGCGCGCGTCGAGCCGACCGACGCCGCGCCGCCCGCAGCTCCCGGGCTCGAGTCGACGCCGTAGTCCACCTCGGGGAACGACACGGCGCACGAGGCGGCGACGGCCGCCGTGGAAGCGAGCACGGCGAGGAGCCACCGCCGACCTCGGTCCCGTTCGTGCTGCACGCGCGCTCCTGCCATCGCCTCGCTCAGCGTATCGGAAGCGCGGCCCGCACGCTCACCTCACCGCGGTCGTCGCGAGGTGCCTCAGTTGCAGGACTGAACCGCCATGCCGTCGGCGACCACGCTACAACTGAGGCTCACCATGTGGCAGTGCGCCCTCGCGCCGGACTGGCCGCAGTCGGGGACGGCGCCCATCCATTTCACGGTCGAGTCGCAGGCCGTGGAGACCGAGCAGTCGACGACGCCCGAGGATTGGAACGTCTGCTGACCGTCGCAGTCGAAGTCGTACGGGCCCGTTCCGGGGCCGAGCGCGCCGACGATCGGCGTGACGAAGAACATCGTCTGACCGGGGAACGCGCGGACGTCGTGGTCGGCGCAGTCGTCGCCGCCGCACGCGATCGAGTCGTGGCCGTCACCGTCGCAGTCGCAGCACACGCCGCCGCTCCCGCCCTGACCGCCGACGCCGCCTTGGCCGCCGACGCCGCCCGCGCCGGGCTGTCCGCCGCTCCCGCCGCTCCCGCCGCTCCCGCCGGAGCCGCCCACGCCGACGCTCGCCTGCGTCGTCGTGGAGCTCGCGTGCTGCGAGGAGCTCGAGCTCGCGTGGGTCGACGCGCGCGACGAGCTCGACGACGCGGCGCCGCCGGTCTCGCCCGGGCTCGTCGTGTCGAGCGTGACGTCGGGCGCGGTGATGGCGCACGACGCGACCGCGACGCCGACGCCGAGCGCGAAGAGCGCGAGGGGTCGCACGGTCAGAAGCTCCCCTGGAGGGCGAGCCCGCCGGTCGACGAGCCGACCCATGGCGTGAGGAGCATCACATCCGACGGCGACGCCGCGCTCGGGCGCACCGCGAGCCACACGGCGGCGCCGGCGACCGCCGCGCCGCCTGCCACGAGCGCGATCGTCGTCGCGGGGCCGAGCGCGTGGATGGTCGACGCCGCGTCGACGCCGTCCTGCGAGTCGCACGTCGAGCCGTGACAGTGCGCGTCGAGCGTCGACTTGGCGCCGACGACGACGCCGCCCATCACGCCGCCTGCGACGAGCGCGGCGACGCCGACGCCGCCGAGGATCCACGGCGCGGGCGATCGCGACGGGCGATCGCGCGCCACGGTGAACTCGCCGTCGACGGCGCCGAACGTGACGCCGACGCGGCGGCCCTTGTCGCCCTCGCGCGCCTCGAGCGTCTGCTCCACGGCGCGCGCGCCGGCCATCTCGAAGCGGAGCGTGTGCGGGCCGGGGTCGAGCGCGCGCGCCTTGCCGTCGAGGCCGTCGATCCACGGGCGGCCGTCGAGCGTCACGCGTACGCCGCTCGCGTCGTTGCCGCGCGCGTCCTTCACGTCGAGGACGACCGTCGGCTGCGCGGCCTCGATCTCGCCGAACCACTTGACGCAGTCGCTCCGGATGAACGCCGCGCACGCGTCGCGCATGCAGAGGACGACCCGCGCGTGTGCATCCACGAGCTTGCCCGCGCGCCGCAGCGACTGCGTCTCGGCGTACGCGGAGGAGCACTCCGCCTTGTCGTCCGCCCGCGCCGGCGTGGACGTGGCCGCGACCGCGAGGGCCGACACGAGAACGGCGAGCGCGCGCATCGGCCGGGGAGCGTAGCGAACGCGCGCGCCCGCATCACGCCGATTTCGATAGGCTCGGTCGATGACGACGGCCGCCGCGAAGGACCGTGGCCCGCAGGTGACGCGCGCGGCCGGCCTCTTCGTGGCGCTGCTCGCCGCGCTGCTCGGCTCCGTCATCGGGTGCGGCGCGTGCGGCGGCGTGTCGATGGCCGTCGCGCCAGACGCGACGTTCGGCGCCGTCGGCCCGCTCGTCTGCAGCGGCGACTCGCGCGTGAAATACAGCTCGTCGCACGAGAGCTACCAGCGGCCCGGCCAGAGCACGCCGCACATCGAGTGCGTGGGACGAGGCCGCCGCGCGGACGTCACGGCGGTCGCGGTGCTCACCGTGCTGGCGGCGCTCTTCTGCTGCTTCTTCGCGCTCCTGGCCGTGCCCCTCGGGTGGGTCGGCTGGGTCGCGCCGCCGCGCATCCTCGCGGCGATCCGTGCGCGGACGCGCTGGGGACCGCCGCGCTGATCCGCCTCGCTACGGCGACGAGGTGAGGGTGTCGCGCACGCCCGCAGCGCGCGCGTCGTCGGCGGCGTTGCGCGGCGGCTCGGGCGACACGTCCGACGTCGCGGTGTCGAGGTGCACGAACCGCACGAGGCCGCCGTCGACGACGGCGCGATCGTGGAGCGCCTTCTCGCGCCACGTGATCGGGCCGATGCGCTCGTCGCTCGAGGGTCGCGCGAATTTCGACTCTCCGGCCTCGGCCGCG
>DASYCF010001194.1:0-3488 GCA_036500365.1 Byssovorax sp. | reverse complement strand
TCGCGGCCCACCTCGTTCGCCTTCTCCCACCATCGCACGTCGTTGCCGAGCATGACGGCGACGGCGATCTCGGGCTTCTCGACGGGCGCGAAGCCGGCGAACCAGGAGAACATGCGCGCGGGCTTGCCCTGGACGAGCGTGCCCGTCTTCGCCGCCACCGACGTGTGGGGCAGCACGCGCGTGCCGTCCGGGTGGTGGAAGACCTTCGCGCACGTGCCGTGGACCGTCGTGTTCTCGAGCATGCGGCGGAGCTCGAGCGCGGTCTTCTCGCTCATCGCGCGACCGAGCGACACGCGCGACGGCGACGCGTCGAGGAGGTTCAACCTCACGCGCTCGCCGCCGTTCGCGATCGTCTGCATCATCGAGAGCGCCGTGAGCGGGCTCACCTTGCCGTCGCCGAAGCCGGCCGCCGCGCGCGCCATGCCGATGGGATCGTCGGGGATCTCCACGTCGCTCTTCTGCGCCCACACGTCGATCATCGGCTCGACGCCGAAGCCGAGCTGGTTCGCGGTGCGGCGCACGTCGGTCGCGGTGAGCATGCGGTGCGCGAGCCGCGCGAAGACGAGGTTCACGCTCTTGCCGAGCGCGTCGCCGAGCGACGTGCACGTGGGCCCGCCGTTGCCGAGGAGATCCTTCTCGCGAACGCTGTGCTCGCCGCCTGCGCCGTAGCACTGGCGCGTCGCGGGCGTCGCCTTGCCGCTGTCGAGGAGCGCCGTCGCCGTCACCACCTTGAAGAGGCTCGCGCTCGGCGCGAACGGCGTCGCGACGTAGTCGCGCGCGGCGCCGCGGCTCACCCACGCGAGGATGCGGCCCGTGCGCACGTCGCTGACCACGACGGCGCCCTCGGGCGCGCGCGCCTGGTCGAGCAGGCGCTCGGCGGTGCGCTGGAGCGCGGGATCGATCGTGAGCTTCGCCGTGCCGCCGCCCTGTACGGGCGCGACGGCCTTGCCCTCGATGAACGCGACGTGGCGCGCGTCGACCTGCGGGCCGCTCGCGCGCGCGCTGCCCGACGCCGCGAGGGACGCCGCGAGGAGCGCGCCGCCGAGCCAAGCGGGCGCGCGACGAATCGCCGAGTAGGAGAGGGCCAATCGCACGACGGGACAGTACGAAGCCGCGCCGGATCGAGCCAAGTTTCCGGCCCGCCGCGCGACGACGCGCGGCTATGCTCGGCGCGTGGCGAACACGGCGCACGCCGCGAGCGGGGACGCGCAGGCGGATCGCGTGCTCCCGTTCGACGCGTCGATCACGCTCGGCGCGCTCGAGGACGCGTTCGTCGACGTCGGCCTCGCGCTTCAAAACGTGGTCGCGGGGGACGACGCGCACCAGGCGCAGCGCATCTACGTGACCGCCGATCGCGGAACGCTCGTGTACCTCGTCGACGACGCGCGGCTCGGGGCTCGCTTCCTCTTGATGCGCGGCGGGCGCGCGAGCGAGATCGAGGCGGCGATCGTCGCCCGGTTCCGCGTCGTGGAGGCGCCGTGACCGACGACGCGCCCGGTGCCCAGCCGCTCCCCAACCGTCCGCGGCTCGCCGAGTACGCGGCGGCGCGGCGGCACGTCGTCGACGGGCGCGAGATCGTGACCGTGCACGATCTGCGCGGCGGCGATCATGTCGAGCTCACGGCGCGCGCGTGGTCGCTCGTCGAGCACGCCGACGGCACGCGCGATCTCGGCGGCGTCGAGCTCGCCGCGGCGCGCGCCGGCGTGCTCCGTCGATCGTCCGAGCTCCGCGAGGCGCTCGAGCGGCTCCACGCCGCCGGCCTCCTCGCGGCTGGCGTCGACCACGGTCCGCCGCACGTCGCCCCGCCGAAGGGCCGTCGCCTCGAGCCGCTCGCGGGCGCGACCTTCGCGTGCGACGGCGGCGGCCCTTGCTGCGGCGTCTATGGCTCGATCGAGATGACCCACGACGAGGCGCGCCGCGCGCTCGCGCTCGTCGTCGAGGCGCCGGCCGTCGCGCGCAAGATGACGCCCTCGATGGGCTCGTTCGCGCTCGAGGCGGTCGCGGCGCCGATGATCGACGGACGCTGCGCGTTCCACACGGACGACGGACGATGCGCGATCCACGCCGCCGCCGACGAAGCGGCCAAGCCGCGCGCGTGCTCGATCTATCCGCGCACGTTCGTCGACGACGGCGAGTCGGTGCGGGTCTCGCTCGCCCTCGAGTGCGCGTGCGCGTTCGCCAGCGGCGTCGACGCGCCGCCGATGCTCGACCCGAGGATGACGACGACGGACGACCTCGGCCGGTGGGCGCGCGTCGCGCCGCTGCCCGCCGAGATTCCGCTCGCGCCCGGCAAGATTGGGGGCCAGTCGCAGCTCGCCGCGTGGTCGCGCGCCGTCGTCGCTGCAGACGCGCCGGTCGACGTCGCGAGCGCGTTCTGGGCCCTCGCGGGCGCGGTCGCCGCGCACGGGCTCGACGTGGCGAGGTCCGTCGAGGCGATTCGAACCTCGAGTCCGCCGACGGAGATCGAGCTCGTGCCGTGGCTCGAGGCCGTCGCGGCGCGCGCGCGTGGACGCGTTCGATCGGCCGCGTGGCGCAGCGAGCGGGACGTGTCGCGCGCGGCGAGCGGGTGGATGCGCGACGCCGCCGAGCGCCTGCTC
Source organism: Byssovorax sp. (assembly GCA_036500365.1). GTDB lineage: Bacteria > Myxococcota_A > Polyangia > Polyangiales > Polyangiaceae > DASYCF01. Next base: position 891 of record DASYCF010001194.1, on the reverse strand, counting down.
GAGCCGATGGGGCGAAGGCTCGCGCTGGACGACCAGGCGTTCGCGGCCGACGAGCGGCGCTTCCTCGCGCACACCGTGCACGGTCATCGCCTCGTCGAGGGCGTGACCATCGAGCGCGCGCTGCGCGATCGCGCCGTGCGCGTGCTGCTCGGCCGCGCGATGGCCCCCGTGCTCGACGCCGCGCGCGACGAGCCGGCGTGGCCGGGCGAGGCGACGCTGCGCCACCCGCTCGGGCTCGTCGAGGCGATGATGCGCGGCCACGCCCTCCGCGCGTACGCGAGCGCCGTCCCCGACCGCTGAAGCCGGCAACCGGCCGACCGCGCGACGGGAGGTGGCTCCCCCGAGCGCGGCGGCCGGTCGGAACCCAGTCGGTCAGTGGCCGCCGCCCGACCCGCCGGCCCCGCTCGTCCACACGTATCGCGCTGTCGCGTCGAATCGGGTCTTACGCCCGCACGACGGAGGCCGCAGGGCAAACGACGAGGACGCGTCGAACCGGCCAGCGACGCGGGGACGCGTCAGCCACGTTGCAATCGCCGCGCGGCGTCGTCGAGGCTCGCGGTCGTGAGCTCGATGACGCCGACGACCTCGCCGTCGACCGCGCGGAGGAGCCCCGCGAAGAGCGCCTCGTCGCCCGCGGCCGCGTGCTGGAGGCGCACGGCCGTCGCGAACGCGGCGACGAGCTGCCACTTCTGCGCAGCGTCGGTGACCAGCAGCACGTCGCGCGTCGGCGACCCCACGGCGAGCTCCGTCGCGCCGAGGAGCTCCGCTGCGGCCGCGAGGACGCCGGGGACGAGCAGCTCGCGCGCGTCGCGCTCGTCGCCGATGCGCGCCGCCAGCGTGAGCGCGGCGCCGCCCTTCACGGGCACGTGCTGCGTCTCCCACCCTGCGTCG
>DASYCF010001193.1:0-2393 GCA_036500365.1 Byssovorax sp. | reverse complement strand
GTGGGGGCTCTTCGGCACGCTCGCGGTGAACGCCGTCGTCCTCGTCGCCGCGCTCACGGGCACGCTCGAGGTGCCGCCGCCCGTGGCCCTGCTGCTCGCGTGCTCGTCGTTCGCACAGCTCCTCTTGCCGATCCCGATCATCCGCGCCATCACCGCGCGCCGACGGGCCCCGGCGACCGCGACCGCGACGCTCGTGATCCCGCGCGCCCGATTCGCCCCCGCGCTCGACGCCGACGACGCGCGCGACGCGGACCTCGAAGCCGAGGCGGACGCGATCGCGACGCCCGAGCCGCTCCTCCGTCGGACGAGCTGATCACGACGACTCCGCTGTCGCGGATCGCGTCTACCCCGAGAGGACGCGCAGGTACTCGAACTTCGCGTGCGAGAGGTCCATCGGCGTGAGCGCGTACGAGTCGTCGCGCGGGATGAGGTAAACGACGTCGCTCTCGACGCTCGCGAAGCTGATGACGCTCATGCCCTCGAGGAGCTTCGCGAACGTCTCGCGGAGCCACAGCGCGTGCTCCGGGACCTCGCAGAGGGCGGCCATCGCGCGCTCGCTCGGCGTGCCGGTCACGAGCGTGAACGCCATCGTGAACGTGAGGTACCGCGGCTCGGGTCGATAGGGATCGCCGCCGGCGGAGGGCTCTTGGCGCGCGCCCTCCTCCGTGGTCATGCCCTTGAACCACATGTCGTAGTCGCGACGCGCGCGTGCGTCGTCGTCGAAGAAATCCCAACAGCCGCGCTCGATCATGGGCAAGTGGGCGAGCAGCCGCTGCGCGCACACGCGGTAGAAGCGCCACTTGTCGTCGCGGCCAACGATCTCCGGGTGGGCGAAGATGTCGGCGCGCAGCGCGTCGATCAAGCCGGGCGCGCGGTCCGCCCGGAGGCAGACCTCGAGGGCGAAGATCGAGCGGCTCACCCGCCGCCCACGATGCCGGCGCGGTTCCACGAGCCGCTGCGCGAGAGCGCCGAGCCGAGCACGAAGCCGTTGTGCACGACGACGCCGGTCGTCGCGTAGCCCGTCGGCGGCGCGGGGCGATGGCCGCCGACCTGTCCGCTCGAGTACGGCCCGGCGCGCGGCGTCGGCGAGAACTGTTGCCAGACGACGCCGCCGCCCGGGTTGTCGAAATCGGCCGAGAGCGACGCGGTGACCATGTGGGTGAACGAGCCCTGCGCGGTCGACAAGAGGTCGTTGAGGTCGTCGCACTCCCGAAAGAGGCTCGACGGCACCACGTACGCGAGGCGCGGCCCGCCGAGCGCGCGCAGCTGATCGACGGTCGGCATGCGGGCGAGGTGCCGGTTGTCGAAGCGATCGCTGTCGTCGCTGTAGGCGGCGGTGCGCTGGCGATCGAGGACGAAGAGCGGCGCGCGGTCCGGCGCCGACGCGGCGGCGAGCATGGGCTGGTAGTACGCCGCTGCCGCGACCGTGAGGTGGGCCGCGGCGACGCCGCGCGGGTGCGGCCAGTTGTCGAACGCGAACACGGGGTCGAACGCGGCCGACGCCCCCGCCGCGAACGCGACCGCCTCGGGTCCGTCGAGATCGACGATGACGAGGGCTGCGTCGCGCAGCTCTCGCGTCGCCGCCGCCAGCGCCTGGCCGCACGTGAACGCGTGCTTCATCGCGTCGGTGAGGATCGGCGTGAGCGCGTCGTGGAGCGGGCCTGCGCTCTTGGGATCCTCCCGCGGGCTGCTCCGCGCGAGCGCCGCCAGCGAGTCGAACAAGGTCGGCACGTAGAACGGCGCCAGGCGCTTCGACTTCGGCGCGAGCTCGGCGCCCAGCCGGTCGAGCGCGGCGCGATCGAAGGGCTCCGTCGAGGCGCCGTTGAAGACGAGCTTCTCGCCGACGGCGCCGAAGTCCCAGCCGTACTCGCGCTGCACGTCGAGCGACGGTCGATCGACGATCTCGTAGTCCGACGAGCCGCCCGTCGCCGCGGCGACGACGACGCCGCCGATCACCACCGTCGCTGCGATCACGCCGCCGCCGATGAGGATCGCCTTCAGCGCGTCGCGCCGCACCACGTGCTCGTCGAGGCCCTTCTGCCACCAGCGCGCGCCGACGATGCCCGGCTTGTCGACCGTCGTGTCGCGGACGAAGGCGTCGCGATCGCTCACGGGGCCGCCGCGCACGCGCGCTCGACGCGCTCGAGGAACTCCGGCTGGAACACGCCGTCCACGCGGATGGAGTATCGGAAGAACGGATCGGCGTCGACGCCGTGATAGTCGAAGTCGTTGAACCAGTACGCGCGGCCGGCGACCGGCGTCTTCTCGCGCGCGCCCTCGTCCCACAAGAAGAGGCGCTTGTTCGCCGCGGGGCACAGCGTGATGAAATGGTCCGGCGCGCGCTGCTCTTCGGGCTCGCCGTCGCGGTGCGCCGTGCCGTGGTCGTGCGCCTC
>DASYCF010001192.1:0-3088 GCA_036500365.1 Byssovorax sp. | reverse complement strand
CGTCGCCGTAGACGAGCAGGGGCTTGTCGGGGACGTCGAGCGCGAGGTCGACGCCGCGCGCGGCGAACGCGTCACGCATGGCGTCGGCGGACTCGCGGACGAGGACGCCGAAGTCGAGCGGCGCGCGCTGGAGGGCGATCTTGTTCTGCGTGACGCGGCTCACGTCGAGCAGATCGTCGAGCAGGCGCGCCATCTGGTGCGACTGCCGGTTGATGACGCTGACGATCTTCGCGTTCGGCGCGCGGTCCGAGTGGCTGGCGAGGAGCGAGCCGGCCGTGACGATCGCCGCGAGCGGGTTCCGGAGCTCGTGCGACAGCATGGCGAGGAACTGATCGCGCCTCTTCACCGACTCCTGGATCTTCTCGTCCGCCTCGACCTGATGCGTGATGTCGCGCAGCACGCCGATGACGCCGACGACGCCGGAGCCGACGTCGGTCAGCGGCAGGCGCGTCGCGAGGTCCCAGCCCTGACCGTCGGCGCGCCGCTCGAGCTCGTAATGGCGCGGCGCGCCCGCCGCGAGCACGTCCTCGTCTTGCCGGTGCAGCGCGAGCGCGGCGGCCTGGTTCGGCATGTCGAGCACGCTCTTTCCCGCGAGATCGCCGAGATCGCCTGAAAAGCCGAGGCGCGAGGCGCACGCGGCGTTCGCGCGGATGAACCGACCGCGCGCGTCTTTGAAATAGATGGCGTCGGGCATCGAGGCGAGCAGGCTGTTCAAGAGATACCTTTCGTGGAAGAGCGCGTCCTCGGCTGCCTTCAAGCCGCTGACGTCGATCAGGGTGACGATGACTCCGGCGACGCCGCCGCGCGCGCGGTACGGCAGCATGCGCAGGAACGACGCGACGCCGCGCGGGTCGCGCACCTCGCGCTCGACGCGATCGCCCGTCGCGAGCACGCGCCGCAGGTCGGCGACGAACTCGGGGTAGTCGAGATCGTGCGCGAAGACGTCGATCGGGCGGCCGACGTCGTGCGCGAGCAGGTTGAAGCTCGCGCCCATCTCGGGCGTGAACTTGCGGATGCGCAGATCGTGGTCGAGGAAGATCGTCCCGACCTCGGTCGCGGCGAAGAGGTTGTCGATGTCGTTGGTGAGCTCGGTGAGCTCGCCGATCTTGCGCTGGTACTCGGCGTTCACGGTGTAGAGCTCCTCGTTCACGCTCTGGAGCTCCTCGTTCGTGCTCTGGAGCTCCTCGTTCGAGGCGAGCAGCTCCTCGTTCGCGGCCTGCAGCTCTTCGTTGCTGGTCTCGAGCTCCTCGATCGCGGTCTGGAGGTTCTCCTTCGTGTGGCTGAGCTCGGCCTCGAGCACGTCGAGCTGCTCGCGCGACGCGGCGCGGAGGTCGACCTCGCGGTCGGGGACGCTCGGGTCGCGCGCGAGCGCCTGCTCCGTCGACTCGAACGACACGAGGACGCCGGGCGCGCCGGTGCGCCCGCGGTACGCCTCGACCGTGACCTTGTAGGGGACGGGATCGTCGCCGGCGCGCACGCCGCGGAAGACGACGGCGCCCTGCTCCTTCAGCGCGCGCTGCTTGCCCGCGGCGAGGACCATCTTGAGCTCGCCGTCGACGGCGTCGAGCACGTCGAGCCCTTGCCGCCCGTCGCGCCGCTCGAGGAACCTGCTCGCGCCGCCGAACGCGTGGACGAGCTCACCGCGCTCGTTGAGCAGCAGGCTCGGCGGCATGAACCGATCGAGCAGCGCGTCGTACGTGCCGAGGAGCTGCACGAGCGACGGGCGCGCGGTCACGGCCTGCGCCGACGCGCTCGCGAGCCGGGCCTCGAGCGAGCGCGCGGGCTGGAGGCGCGTGTCGACGGTCATGCGCGTGTCGCTGAACTTCCGGTAGATGCGCCAGTGTCGGTCGATCGTCTCGAAGTCGCCGAGGAGCGCGCCGGGGTGCTCGCTCGGGCCGAGGAACAGCACGCCGCCGCGCGCGAGCGCGAAGTGGAAGAGCGTGAGCACCTTCTGCTGCGCGGCGGGCCGCAGGTAGATGAGCATGTTGCGGCACGTGACGAGGTTCATCCGCGTGAACGGGGCGTCGCGGATGACGTCGTGCGCGGCGAAGACGACGAGCTGCCGGAGCTCGGGCACGACCTGATACTGGCTCCCGCGACGCGTGAAATACCGCGCGAGCCGCTCGGGCGAGACGCCGGCGACGGCCTGCTCGGCGTACACGCCGGCGGCGGCCGCCTCGATCGAGCCCCGGTGGACGTCGCTCGCGAAGATCTTGATCGGGCGATCGCCGAAGCGCGCCGCGAGCTCGTGGAGCACGATCGCGAGCGAGTAGACCTCCTCGCCGGTGGCGCACCCGGCGACCCACGCGCGGAACGGCTCGCCGCGCGGCGCCGCCTGGAGCAGCTCGGGCAGGACGCGCTGCTCGAGCACCTCGAACGCCTCGTGGTTGCGGAAGAAGCGCGTCACGCCGATGAGGAGATCTCGGTAGAGGACGTCGAGCTCGTGACGATTCGACCGGAGCCGCGCGACGTAGCCGTGCATGTCGTCGGCGCGCGAGAGCTGCAGGCGTCGCTCGATGCGGCGGGTGACGGTGCTCGGCTTGTAGTGCGTGAAGTCGATGCCGAACTCCTCTTGCAGCATCGCGTAGACGGCGCCGAGGCCCGCGGTCGCGCCCACCGTCGTCGGCTCGGGGAGGGCGCCGCCCGCCTGGGCGTAGTCGACGACGACCTTGGGCATCTCGTCGGGCGCGAGCAGGTGCGCTGCGACGCCGGCCTCGCGCGCGGCGCGCGGCATGCCGTCGAACTGGGCGCTCTCGGCGCTCTGCACGAGGACGAGCCCGCCCGCGTCGTGCACGGCGCGGATGCCGCGCGAGCCGTCGCTGCCGCCGCCCGAGAGGACGATGGCGATCGCGCGCCGCCCGCAGTCCTGCGCGAGCGAGCGGAAGAACACGTCGATCGGGAGCGTCAGCTCCTGCTGGCGATCACGCTCGCTGAGGAGCAAGCGGCCGCCGGAGATGATCATCTCCTTCTTCTTGGGGATGAGATAGACGGGGTTCGCGCGCACCTCCATCGCGTCCTCCACGTGGAGGATCGGCAGCGTCGTGTGCCGCGCGAGGAGCTCGTCCATGAGACTTTTGAAGTCGGGCGA
>DASYCF010001191.1:0-23941 GCA_036500365.1 Byssovorax sp. | reverse complement strand
GCGGAGTTCGTCTCCGTCGCGCGCCCGAAATCGCTCGCCGACGGCTCGTTCTCGGCGTTCGACAGGTAGCCGAGGAGCATGGCCTGCTTGAGCCCGAGCGCGAGCGGGCGGAACGCCTCCGAAGCCATCCCCATGAGCGCGGCGCGGAGCCGGATGACGCGGTAGAGCGGCGGCGGCGCTGGCGGCAGCGTCTTCGCGCGCGCCGCGCTGCCCCGTCGCCTGGGGGACGTCATGACGTCCGATCGTGCGCCAAATCGACCGGGCTGTCACTCGCAAGTCCCTGCCTAGGGCGATCACTGTTACATCAGGTACTTCCCTCGCAGCTTCGGAGGCGCGCGACGTCATGGCCGAACCCCCTCGTCCCCAGGGCGCGCCGCGATCGCGCCGCCTGCTCGTCCTCGCGGCGGTCGCCGTCGTCGTCGGCGGCGGGTACGCCGCGTTCCGCGTGAAGCAGGCGCTCGCGCCGTTCGAGTGGAGCGGCACCGTCGAGGCGCACACCATCACGGTCGGCTCGCGCACGGGCGGCCGCGTGAAGGAGGTGCTCGCGCGGGAGGGAGATCGCGTCACCGCGCACCAGCCGCTCGTCGTCCTCGAGGCCGGCTCGCTCGACGCGCAGCGTGCCCAGGCCGAGGCCGCCGTCGCCGAGGCCGAGGCCGCATGCGACCGCGTGAAGGCCGGCGCTCGACCCGAGGAGATCGCCCAGGCGAAGGCGCGCGCCGCGCAGGCGACGGCCGCGCTCGACGAGGCGCGCGCCGGCGCGCGCCGTGAAGACGTCGCGCAGGCGAAGGCGAAGCTCGCCTCACTCCAGGCCGCCGCCGACAAAGCCACGGCCGACGCCGAGCGCTCGCGCGTGCTCGTCGAGAAGGGCGCGCTCTCGCGGGCCGAGGCCGACGCGTCGTCCGCCACGATGAAGAGCGCAGTCGCCGACCGCGACGCCGAGGCGCAGCACGTCGAGTCGCTCGTCCGCGGGACGCGCCGCGAGGACGTCGACCAGGCCGCGGCGCGCGCCTCCGAGGCCTCGGCCGCCGCGCGCTTGACCGAGGCGGGCTCGCGCGCCGAGGACGTGCGCGTCGCCGAGGCGCAGCTCAAGGCCGCGAGCGGTCGGCTCGCGCAGGTCCTGTCCGACATCGACGAGCTCACGATCCGCGCGCCGCGCGCCGCCCGCGTCGAGTCGCTCGATCTTCGCCCGGGCGACATCCTCGCGCCGAGCGCGCCCGCCGGCACCTTGCTCGAGGACGGCGAGCTCTACGTGCGCGTCTACATCCCGGAGACGGAGCTCGGCCGCGTGAAGATCGGCCAGGTGGTCCCGGTGTACGTCGACTCGTTCCCGAAGCGCCCGTTCGACGGCGTCGTCGAGCACGTGGCCGAGGTCGGCGAGTTCTCGCCGCGGAACCTCCAGACGGCCGACGAGCGCGCCGACCAGGTGTTCGCGACGCGCGTCGGCCTGAAGCGCGGCGGCGAGGACGCGCTCAAGGCCGGCATGGCCGCCGCGATCCGGGTGCCGAAGTGACCGCGCCCGCGAGCGGGCGGGCGCCGCTCAGCATCGACGTGCGCGGCGTCACGCGCCGCTTCGGCGACTTCACCGCGCTCGACTCGGTCGACCTCCAGGTGCGCGAGGGGATGATCTTCGGGCTGCTCGGGCCGAACGGCTCCGGCAAGTCGACGCTCATCCGCATCCTCTGCGGCTTGCTCGCTCCGACCTCGGGCAGCGCGAGCGTCCTCGGCCTCGACGTCGGCGCAGGCGGCCTCGAGATCCGCCGGCAGATTGGCTACATGAGCCAGAAGTTCTCGCTCTACGACGACCTCACCGTGCGCGAGAACCTCGAGTTCGTCGCCGAGGTCTACGGCCTCACGGGCGCGCGCCTGCGCGATCGTATCGACGCCGCGGTCGAGCTCACGCACATCGCGCCGTACCTCGATCGCCCCGCCGGGCAGCTGTCCGGCGGCTGGAAGCAGCGGCTCGCGCTCGGCGCCGCGCTCATGCACGAGCCGCGCGTCGTCTTCCTCGACGAGCCCACGGCCGGCATCGATCCCGTCGCGCGCCGCGAGCTCTGGGACCTGCTCTTCCGCCTCGCGGCGGAGCGCATCACGCTGCTCGTGACGACGCACTACATGGACGAGGCCGAGCGCTGCGGCGAGGTCGGCTACATCTACCTCTCGAAGATGCTCGTGACGGGCACGCCCGACAAGCTCAAGGCGCTGCCCGAGGTCACGCCGCCGGGCACGCGCCGCGTCGAGGTGCACTCGAGCAGCACCGCGTCCGCGCTCACGTGGGTCCGCGCACAGGCGTGGTGCACGACCGCGACGATCTTCGGCGAGTCGCTGCACGCGCTGGTCGACGCGTCGCTCGCCGACGACGAGATCGCGCGCCGGTTCGTCGCCGCCGGCTACCGCGCGCGCGTACGCGCCACCGACCCGCTCCTCGAGGACGTGTTCGTCGCGCTGACCGAGCGCGCCGAGCGCGACCGCCGCGAGGCGACCGCCGCAGCCGGAGCGAGCGCGTGAACGGCTCGCGCTTCTGGACGTCGCTCCGCGCCGTCGTGCGCAAGGAGTTCATCCACGTGCGCCGCGATCGCTCGGCGCTCTTCATCGCGCTCTTCATCCCGATCATGCAGTTCACGCTGTTCGGCTCCGTCGATCAGACCGTCTCGCTCGTGCCGACGGTCGTCGTCGATCAGGACCGCACGCGCGTGAGCCGCGAGCTCGTCGACAAGCTCCGCGCGACGAAGACGTTCGCCGTCGACCACGTGACCGAGAGCACGGCCGAGGCGCGCGACCTCATCGCCGCAGGCCGCGATCGGGTCGGCGTCGTCGTCCCGCCCGATTTCCACGACAGGCGGACGCGCGGGGGCGGCGCGAACCTCCTCGTGCTGATCGACGGGTCGGACTCGGCCGTGAGCGCGCAGGCGCTCGCCGCCATCAACGGCCTCGTCGCGCAGGAGAACGTCACGGCGACGCTCGCGAAGACGCAGCTCGGCAGCGTCAAGTCCGTCGAGCCGCTCGCGGCGCACCCCGTCATCCTGTTCAACCCCGAGGGCCGCACGCCGAACTACATCATCCCCGGGCTCATCGCGATCATCATGAACCTCGTCTGCGTCGTGCAGACGGCGATCGCCATCGTGCGCGAGCGCGAACGCGGCACGCTCGAGCAGCTCCTCGTGTCGCCGATCGATCCGCTCGGGCTCATGCTCGGCAAGGTCGCGCCGTACCTGCTCATCGGCCTCGGCGAGGCGGCGCTGGTGCTCCTCGCGATGCGCTTCGGCTTCTCGATCCCGATCCGCGGCTCGCTCGTCTTCTTGTTCGCGATGATGCTCGTGTACCTCTTCGCGCTGCTCTCGCTCGGGCTCTACATCTCGACCGTCGCGCGCACGCAGCAGCAGGCGCAGCAGATGGCGCAGGGCATGCTGCTCCCGTCGATCTTCCTCTCGGGGTACATCTTCCCGACGAGCGGCTTGCCGCTGCCGCTCTACTGGCTCGGCCAGTGCTTTCCGGTCACGCACATGATCGCGATCCTGCGCGGCATCGTGCTGCGCGACGCGGGGCCGCTCGATCTGTGGCCGAACGTCCTCGTCCTCGTGTGCATGAGCCTCGCGCTGATGGCGCTCACGGTGCGCCGCTTCCGCACGACGTCGCTCGCCTGACGGCGGCGCGTCGCGCTTGTCAGCCCGATCCCCGCGACGCCTCGCGACTCGTGACGCGCGCGAGCGCCGCCTCGCGCGACCTGCGGATGACCTCGCGAAGCAGCGCCGAGGTGGACTCGACGGAGAGCCACCCGAGCTCATGCGAGCTCACCGCGTCGAGTACCGTGAGGAACAGCGTGTTGAAGTACGTCGACGATGCCCCGCGAAGGTCGTTCACGTCGAGAACTACCTGGTCGCCCCGAGACAGGTGCTCGATGATCGCGACCGCGCACCGCGCCGCTGACTCGGTGGGGTCCTCTTCGTCGGGCACGTCGAACGCGCGCGCTTGCAACGCAATTTTCACGCCGATTTCTTAGCCGATCCTGACGCCGTCGTCCCGCTGCGCCTGGGGGATTCGAAGGCTACAGCAGACAAGTGTCCCCGGAAATGCGGTCGCGAGCCTCGTGACGCTCAGGCGCTGGTCTCCCTGCTGGGTCGCCCCGATCGAACCGCTGAAAATGAACAGCGAACCGCCGTGGCTCCGCGTGAGCATGGAGAGGTTGCTCAGACCCTGCCCGAGGTTTCGACCGGCGGGGTTCGTGGTATTCCCGGCGATCGTGGCCCATGTCATCGCGTCGGCATCCGTGAGCTCGCGATGCGCACGCTGCACGACCGTCGGGATCCCGTCTCCGTGATCCAGCATCGCGATGCGGACCTCGCCGACGGGTCGGCGCAGCCCGTGGCGGGTCGCCCCGGACTGGTATCGCGCTGCGACGACCCCGCCGATCCGGCTGCCGGAGTGATGGTGGACGTTGTACATCGTCTCGTTCACGCACATCTCGAGCGCGAGTCGGCCGTCCTCGTCGATGCGCAGCGATCGCTGCACGAGCGCGACGACGGGCGACACCACGATGCCGATGTTCGGCTTTGTGAACCGCGCCACGGGGATCGTCACGCTGCTCGGGTGCGCGGGATCGGGCGGGCTTCCTTGGAAGAGGCGCTGCTCGAGGCCGCTGAAGCGCAGATATCCGAGTAGCGCGGGCGGTCCAGCAGGGGGCAGGAAAGTCGCGGTGACGCCGTGCAGCCCGGCGAGGAGGTCGAGGCCTACGAGGGCGACCGACGCGGCGGGGCCGAGGAACTGGGCGCTGGTCAGGTCGACGCGGACCGATCGTGCGCTCTGCAGCGCGTCGTATGCGGGCCCGAGCAGCTCGAGGAAGCGGCGGAGGCTCGCGGGCCGGTCGTCGACGTTGAAGCCGATTCGAACGAGCTGTTCCTGTGTCATCGGGCGATAGTACCCGGGCCATCGGACCGCCGTCGTCGTGGGCGCGGCGGCGCGAGCGTACGACATGCTCGCCTGTGCGTGCGATTTCGCGAAGCTCATTCCGCGGCCGCGGGCGCCGAGGTAGGACGCGCGCGACATGGCTCAGCGCATCTGCATCGTGGGCGGCGGCATCTCGGGGCTCGGCGCAGCGTGGGCGCTGAACCAGCACCCGGACCGCTTCGACTTCCAGGTCTGGGAGAAGAACCCGCGCGTCGGCGGCAACGCGGTCACCGTCGACATCCCGCAGGCCGACGGCTCGTCGGTGCCGGTCGACATCTCGGTGACCGCGTTCATCCCGAGCGTCTACCAGAACTACATGGAGCTCATGCGCCGCTACGGCGTCGAGCACGTGCCGACGCGGTTCTCGTACTCGGTGCGCTACGGCCAGGGGCAGTACGCGCACGACTACGACTCGCCGCAGAAGACCGAGCTCCGCGCCGAAATCGAGCGCTTCCAGGACGTGCTCACGTTCCTGAAGCGCTTCAACGTGCTCAACGCGAAGCCTTCGATCGCGCGGTCGTTCTTGAACCCGTTCAACTACGTGAGCATGGGCAAGATCCTCGACGCGTTCGGCCTCTCGAGTGAGTTTCGTTACAAAGTTCTCAAGCCCCTGTTCGTGAACTTCGTCCTCGCGACGAACGTGTTCGACATGCCGGCTTCGATGTTCTCTCGCTACCTCGACTTCTTCGACATCGAGAAGGCCACGCCGATGGTCACGTGGAAGGGCGGCACGCGCGAGATCTACCGCCGCATGACGGCGGACTTCCGGGACCGCATCCACCTCGGCCGCGGTGTGGCCAAGATCACACGCACGGAGGGCGGCGTCGTCGTGCGGGACGAGCACGGCGTCGAGGAGCGCTTCGATCAGATCATCCTCGCCTGCAACGCGAACCAGGCGCTGATGATGCTCGCCGACCCGTCGCCCGGCGAGCGCATGGTCCTCGGCGCGGTGCGCTACGAGAGCGAGCTCCACAACCACGCCGTCGTCCACACCGACGCGGCCGTCCTGCCCGACGACGACACGAAGCCGCTCGAGACGCGCTCGAACTACGTGATGCACTACGGCGCGCGGCCGGACAACTACGAGATCACCTACATCATGCACAACCAGCAGCCGTGGGCGAAGGGCTCCGACCGGCCGTGCCTCGTCACGTACAACGGCGTCCAGCCGGTCGACCCGGCGAAGGTGGTCGAGCGTACGTGGTTTCAGCACGTCGTCCACGACGTCTTCCACACGGTCGTGTTGCTGAACGCGTTCCCGTTCTTGCAAGGAAAGCGCCGCACCTGGTTTTGCGGCGCTCACACGACCGTGAACAGCCAAGAGCATTGCTTCATCTCGGGGCTGACCGTCGCTCGCGCCCTCGGAGCTGACTACCCCTTTGAGGGAAATCCCGACGCGAAGAGCTGGTTCAACTTCTACGGCCGACTCATGCACGGGCCTTTTTTCCGCGAGGCCTGACGCGTCGCCGATTGACAGCCAAGCGCGGAACGAGCGAGGCTGAAGAGTGCTGGGACCCGCTCGCTCGGGGAAGCAATCCCACGTGACGAGGTGACATGTTCGATCGCATCGGGAACAAGCTCGTGTTCGGCGTCGCCTGCGCGGCCGCCGCGTTGATCGCCGGCTGCGCGCCGCCGCAGGACAGCAGTCCAGAAGACGTCGGCCAGAGCCAGGCCGCCGTGTTCGTGAACGGCGGCTTCGAGGCGGGCGCCCCGAACGCGCCGCCGTCGAACTGGACCGTCGAGACGTTCATCAACAACGGCATCACCGTGCAGTCCCCGCAGACGCGCGCGGGGCTCGACCTCGTCGCCGGTGGCAAGTCGCTCACGACGAACTTCTTCTCGCTGACGGGGCCGCTCACGCAGACCGACCCGGACCTCGGCGCCGGCGCGTCGCTGCGGTGGCCGCGCTTCGGCAACCAGTGCGCGATGGTGAACTTCCACAGCAGCACGAACTTCACGAGCGGCGGCACGAACAACGGGAAGAACGTCAACGGCATCACGCAGACGATGACGATCGGCGCCGGCGACGTGGACCCGGCCGACGGCCAGATCCACGTGCGGTTCACCGTCGCGCCCGTGCTCGCCAACCCGGCGCACGCGGCGAATCAGCAGCCGTACTATTTCGTCGAGCTGAGCGACCTCACCGCCGGCACCACGCTCTACCAGGACTTCAACCTCAGCGGGAACCTCGGCGTGCCGTGGAAGACCGTCAACGGCGGCACCAACAACGAGATCGACTACACGGACTGGCAGCTCGTCGACATCGCCCCCGGCGCCGCGGCGATGGGTCACCAGGTGAAGCTCGAGGTCCTCGCCGCGGGCTGCTCGCTCGGCGGTCATTTCGGCGAGATCTACGTCGACGGCGTCGGCCCCACGGTGCCGGGCCTCTTCGTCAGCGGCACGGGCCCGTCGCAGGTGAACGCGTGCGGCAACATCACGTACACGCTCACCTACGAGAACGGCGGGGCGACGCCGGTCACCGGCGTGCAGGTGACGTTCAACACGCCTCCGCAGACGACGTACCAGTCGATCAGCGCGCCCGGCCTCGTCTGCACGGAGCCCGCCGTCGGCATGACGGGCGCCGTGAACTGCACGGTGCCCGGGGTGCTCGGGTCGGGCGCGTCCGGCAGCTTCCAGGTGACGGTGAACGTCGGCTGCGCGGCGACCGGGACGATCACGGCCGGCAACTACTTCGTGCAAGGCACGGGCGTGCCGCCGCTCCTCGGCCCGCACGTCAACACGCTCGTCGGCTGCACGGCCGACTCGCAGTGCGCGGCGGCGGACTGGTGCAACGAGGCGAGCAAGACGTGCACGCCGAAGCTCCCGAACGGCACGTCGATCCCCACCGATCCCGGCCACAACCCGACGCTGAACGGCGTGTGCACGGCCGCAGCGGGCACGGCCGTCTGCGCGAGCGGCGTGTGCGACCCCGCGGACAACAAGTGCGGCGATCTGAACGGCGACGGGCCATGCACGGCGGCGAACGGCGGGACGGTCTGCCGCTCCGGCGTGTGTGATCCGGACCTCAAGTGCGGGTACGCCGTCGGCGACGGCCCGTGCACGGTCGCGACCGGCGGCACGGTCTGCCGCAGCGGCGCGTGCAGCGTCAGCGGCGTCTGCGAGCCCGCGGGCGGCTGCGACGTCGACGCCGACTGCTCCGGCGGCAACTGGTGCGACGAGACCACGCACACTTGCACGCCGAAGCTCGCGAACGGCCAGACGATCCCGAACGACCCGCCGCACACGAACCCGACGCTGAACGCGACGTGCTCGAACGCGGCGGCGACGCTGGTCTGCGCGAGCGCGGTCTGCGACACGAACGACAACGAGTGCGGCTACGCGAACGGCGACGGCCCCTGCACGGCGGCGGACGGCGGCGTCGTCTGCCGAAGCGGCGCGTGCAGCGCCAACGGGGGCGTCTGCGTCCCGGCCGGCGGCTGCGCGGTCGACTCCGACTGCGGCGCGGCACAGTGGTGCAACACCGCGCAGCTCCAGTGCGTCGCGAAGCTCCCGAACAGCACGCCGATCCCGACGGTCACCGGTCACGCGCCGCCGCTCACGGGCACGTGCACGGTGGGCGCGGGCTCGTCCGTCTGCACGTCCGGCGTGTGCGACATGGCAGACAACGAGTGCGGCTACGCCAACGGCGACGGCCCGTGCGACATGACGACCGGCGGGACCGTGTGCCGCTCGGGCATGTGCAGCAACAGCGGCACGTGCGTGGCCGCTGGCGGCTGCAACTCCGACGCGGACTGCGCGACGGGCAACTGGTGCGACGAGGCGCAGCACACCTGCACGCCCCAGCTCGACAACGGCCAGTCGGTGCCCACCGACCCCGGCCACTCGAACCCGACGCTCGACGGCACCTGCACGGTCGCCGCGGCGACGCTCACCTGCAAGAGCGGCGTCTGCGACGACGCCGACAACGAGTGCGGCTACGCGAACGGTGACGGACCCTGCACGCCCGCGAACGGCGGCACGGTCTGCCGCTCCGGCACGTGCAGCGGCGACGGCACCTGTCAGCCGGGCGGCGGCTGCAACGTCGACGCCGACTGCGGCGCGAGCTCCTGGTGCAACGAGTCGATGCACGTGTGCGAAGGCCTGATCAAGAACGGCGATCCCGTCGCGACCGATCCTGGCCACTCGAGCCCGACGCTCGACGGCACCTGCACCGACGCGGCGGGCGCGCTCGTCTGCGCGAGCGCCGTGTGCGACACCCACGACAACGGCTGCGGCTACGCGAACGGTGACGGCCCGTGCACCGCGGCCGACGGCGGCAGCGTCTGCCGCTCCACGGCGTGCGCGACGAGCGGCGCGAACGCGGGCAGCTGCGTCGCCTGCACCGACGACACGACGTGCAGCGGCGCGACGAAGGTGTGCGACACGACGAAGAACACGTGCGTGCAGTGCACGGCGTCGGACGCGTCGGCGTGCACCGGCGCGACGCCGACGTGCGACACGACGACGGAGACGTGCGTCGCGTGCAGCGGCGACTTCGGCTCGAACGGCACCAGCGCCTGCCCGACGTCGACGGACCCGTGGTGCGCGACGAGCGGCTCGACCCAGGGCCAGTGCGGCAAGTGCACGCAGGACGCGGACTGCGACGGGCCGACCCACGCGGGTCCGAAGTGCGACGTCATGACCGGCGCCTGCGGTCCGGCCACCGGGTGCACGACCGACGCGGACTGCAACGCGGACCAGTGGTGCAACGCGGAGCCCATGAGCACGGGCGCCTGCGTGGCCAAGCTCCCGAACGGTCAGCACCTGCCCAGCGATCCGATGGACGTCGCCACGTGCACGATGGCCGTCGGCGCGCGCGTCTGCAGCTCGGGCGTGTGCGACACGAGCGACGACACGTGCGGCTTCGCCAACGGCGACGGACCGTGCACGAACACGGGCGAGTGCCGTGACGGCGAGTGCGACATGAGCACGATGACGTGCCTGGCGCCGACGCCGACCTGCACCACCGACGCGGACTGCCCCACCGGTGAGTACTGCGCGGGCACGATGTGCGCGGTCAAGCTGCCGGACGGCTCGACGTGCGACACGAGCGCAGAGTGCCAGAGCGACTCGTGCGTGAACTCGCTGTGCAGCTCGGGCAGCGGCTTCATCTCGCTCGGCGGCGGCTGCGCGACGGACGGCGGCTCGTCGACCGACGGGGGCGCCGCGGCCTCGCTCTTCGGGCTGATGCTCGTCGCGGCGGGCCTCAAGCGCCGGCGCCGCGCGGCGTAGCTCCACGACCCAGCAGGCCCGAGGGCCCGGTCCGGCGAACGCCGAGCCGGGCCCCGCTGCTTTCGAAGGAGCGAGGCGTGGCCCCAATCCCGCGGTCGAAGGTCGCGCCTAGGCGCGCGACGCGGACGCGAGCGCGGCGACGTCGGCGCGGACCATCTCGCGGACCAGATCCTCGAACGACAACGACTGCGTGAGGCCGAGCGCCGCGCGCGCGCGCGTCGAGTCGCCCACGAGCGGGCGCGCCTCGTCGGGTCGAACGAGCGTGGGATCGACGCGCACGTGCGCCTCGTAGTCGAGGCCGAGCTCGCCGAACGCGATCGCGGCGACGTCGCGCACGGTGCGCAGGACGCCCGTCGCGAGCACGTAGCT
This sequence comes from Byssovorax sp., assembly GCA_036500365.1. Taxonomy (GTDB): domain Bacteria; phylum Myxococcota_A; class Polyangia; order Polyangiales; family Polyangiaceae; genus DASYCF01. The sequence continues at coordinate 13,399 of DASYCF010001191.1, read as the reverse complement.
GTCCGCGCGGGGCGCCTGGAGCGAGCGCCACATCGCGTCGACGTAGTCCTTCGCGTAGCCCCAGTCGCGCCGCGCATCGAGCTGGCCGAGCTCGAGCGTCGTCGCGAGGCCGAGCTTGATCCGCGCGGCGCCGAGCGTGATGCGCCGCGACACGAAGCGCTCGGGCCGCCGCGGCGACTCGTGGTTGAACGCGATGCCCGCGACAGCGAACACGCCGAAGAGCGCGCGGAACTGCTCGATCGCGAAATACGTGTACGCCTTCGCCGCGCCGTACGGCGACGTCGGGCGGATGGGCGTCTCCTCGCTCTGCGGCCAGGGGCCGGCGCTGCCGAACATCTCGCTCGAGCACGCCTGGTACACGCGCGTCGACGGGGCGTGATCGCGCACCGCCTCGAGCATGCGGATCGCGGGCAGCGCGATCTCCTCGGCGGCGCGCGACGGGCGGTTCGCGGCTGCTGGCACGAAGCTCACGCCCGAGAGGTTGTAGATCTCGTCGGGCCTCTCCTCCCGGACGAGGCGATCCCAGCCCTCCTGCGAGATGTCGGAGCCGCCGCGGAGCCGCACGCGGCCGCGCAGCGTCGGCTGCATCGCGGGCTCGTCGCGCGCCACGTCGCGCACGGTGCCGATGACCTCGTAGCCCTTCGCGAGCAGGAGCTCGGCGAGGTACGAGCCGTCCTGTCCGGCCACGCCGGTGACGAGCGCGCGCTTCGGCATCGCGCCGGGGTGTACCCGAGCGCGCACCGGGACGCGACGCCGCCGTCTTCGACGTCGGCGAAAATCCCGCTATGGAGCTTTGGTTGCCTCCCTCCGCCGCGCCCGACGTCCTCCTCGACGTGACGCCGCTCGACACCGCGTCGCGCCACACCGGCACGGGCCGCTACGTCGCCGCGCTCGCGCGGGCCATCGCGGCGCTGTCTCCGCGCGAGCGCGAGGGGCTCGACGTGCGCGCGCTGACGTCGCTCGACGGTCCGTCGCCGGTGGGTCCGCTCACGCTCTCGCCGACGGGCGCGCCGCCCCTCGGCGCCGACGACGAGGTGGCCTGGCTGATGGCGCGCCGCACCACCCTCGCCGCCACGCTGCGGCGCATCCGCCCGAGGCTCTTCCACGCGCCGGTGCGCGTGGGGACGCCGCGCGGGTCGCTCGTGCCCCGCGTCGTCACGTGCCTCGACCTCATCCCGCTCGTGCTTCACGCGGACTACATGCCGGGGCGCTGGGCGTACCGCCGGCTCGCGTTCGCGCTCGAGGCCGCGCGTTTTCACGGCGCGCGGCGCGTCGTCGCCATCTCGAGGTTCACCGCAGACGAGCTCGTGCGCGTGCTCGGCGTGCCCGCGTCGCGCGTCGACGCGGTGCCGCTCGGCGTCGATCTCGATCGCTTCCACCCCGCGCGCACCGAGGCCGAGCGCGCCGTCGTCGCCGCGACGCTCGCGCGACGCGGCCTCGACCTGCGGCCGTACCTCGTGCACGTCGGCGCCGCCGATCCGCGGAAGAACGTCGACACGCTCGTCGAGGGCTTCGCGCGTGCGCGGCTCGACGACGTGGACCTCGTGTTCGTCGGCCGCCTCCGGCCCGCGGACGAGGTCGCGATCGAGCGCGCCTTCGACGCGAGCGCTCGCCCCGCGAACGTGAGGCGCCTCGGCTACGTGCCGGACGACGAGCTCCCCGCGATCCTCTCGGGCGCGCTGGCGCTGCCGTTCACGTCGTCGTACGAGGGCTTCGGGTTCACGCCGCTCGAGGCGATGGCGTGCGGCTGCCCCGTGATCGCGAGCGCGGTGACGTCGATCGCCGAGGTGTGCGGAGGCGCGACGCTCGACGTGCCGCCGCGCGACGCGCGCGCGCTCGCGGCGGCGCTGCGACGGCTGATCGCCGAGCCGACGCTCGCGGCGGATCTCCGACGAGCCGGCGCCCTCCGCGCGTCGACGTTCGACTGGAGGAGCACCGCGCTCGGCACGATCGCCTCGTACGCGCGCGCGCTCCGGGCCTGAGCGTCAGCGCGCGCGGTGGCGCGTGCACGGGCACGACTCGTTCGCGTCCTGCATCCACCACGGCATCTCGGCGGCGCCGCTCCTGGGCGCGCCCTCGGCGACGGCCTTCACGTGGGCGAGCATGCGCGCCTCGACCGCGCCGACGAGCGCGTCGGACCACGGCGCCCAGTAGGCGTCGGGCGCGAGGCGGAGCCGCAGCTCGGTGGACGCGTGCAGGCGCGTCGAGCCGTCGGGGAGGCGCTCGAGGCGGACGCCGCCGCGCTCGACGTCGACGAGGCGGCGCAGCGCCGCGGGCTCGGACGTGACGCGGAGCGCGACCTCCTCGCCGTCACGTGCGCGCTCGACTTCCGTCTCGAAGTCGCCGTTCGTGAACCGCCACGTGCGCGGCGTGGTCGCGTCACCCGACGCGCCGGCGAGCTCCAGCGGCATCGCGACGAGCGCGAACACGGGCGAGGGCGCCTCGTCGATCGGCGTCATGTCCGAGAGCGCCCGCCAGACGACGGCCGGCTCGGCGCGCACGTCGACGCTGCGTGAGACGACGTGCAGCGGCACGGCGGGCGCGGCGGCGACGACGCCGAACGTGAGCATGGCCGGGAGGAGGGCGCGCGCGATCACGCCGGCGCCCTCGGGAGCGTCTGCCTTCGTCGCGACGGCCGCGCCGGCGAGACCGCCGAGCGCCTCCATGCCGAGCACGATGGGCGAGCTCATCAGGACGCACGCGGCGCCCTCGATGCCGAAGCACATGAGCCCGAGCATCACGAGGGCGCCGGGCAGCAGCGAGTAGCCGATCGTCGACGCCCACAAGCGCTTCTCGCGCCCGTGCTGCATGCAGAACGCGATGAGGAAGCCCATGCCGAACGGCAGGCCAACGAAGAGGCCGATGCCGAGCGACTCGTTGAGCTGCGCGGCGGCGACGAACGCGCCCAGGCCGAGCGCGGTGCTCGCGACGACGCCGAGGAGGAAGCGCCCGCCGTCGCTCGGGGGCAGCCAGCGCGCGGGCACCGGCGGCGGCGCGTCGCGCGGCTCGGCGCGCTCGCGGTACGGCCCGACCTCGCCGTGGTCCACCGCGCGACGCGGCGGCGCCACGAGGAGCGCCGCGATGAACAGCCAGTGGAAGAGCGGCAACAGGAAGAGCCCCGACCAGAACGGGCTCACGCCCGCGTCGCGCAGGCGCCGCGCCGACAGCGACACGCCGACGGCGATGAAGGGGAGCGCGACCGCGAGCAGCGCGAGCAGGTACGCGCGCGACGCGTTCGGGTCGACGATGGGCAGCGCGCGAAGCCAGATGTACCGAGCGGGGCCCCACGGCTGACGGAATGCCCTCGAGACGCCCAGATCGAGCGGATACTTGAGCGCGGCGAGCGCGACCCCCGCGATGAGGTACTGCTTGCGCGTCACGCGCCCGTCGAACGAGAACAGATCGAGCGCGTGCTTCATCGTGGCTCCTCCTGGCAAGAATCGCGGACGGCGCCGAGCAGCCTGTCGTGCTCGAGCGCGAGGCCGAGCGCCTCGATCGGTGCGAAGTAGAGGCTCGGCGCGAGCGACGAGCGGATCGTGGTCGCGCGGCTGACGCGGGCGCCGCCGTGCCCGTCGTCGTCGAGCGTGTACACCGCGCGTTCGAAGCCGATCCAGCGCGTCGCCGGAAGGTCGACCTCGGTGATCTCGAGCTCCATGCGGCGCGGCGGATCCCACACGACGACCCGCTCCTCGATGTGGCCGACGTCGAACCAGCACGTCCGCTTCGCGCCGACGGCCTCGCGCTCGAGCGTGCAGCGGCGCGGCTCGGGCAGGCCCAACGCGGCGAGCGCCAGCGCGCGGCCCGGGAGCGCGTCGTACGACGCGAGCGCTCGCCAGACGCGCGCCGGCGTCGCCGCGATGTCGCGCGTCGTCGTCACGGTGTGCGTGCGCCGCGGCGAGGCGTCATCGCACGAGCCTGCGAACGGGAGCGCGGCGCACGCGAGGACCGTGGCCGCCGCCAGCGCGACGCGCGCGCGAGCTCCACGGCTCGTGCGCGGGGCGCGAGACGGCGTCGACATGGCCGCGCGATCTTGCCGCACGCGGCCGGCCGCGTGCCAGCTGGTTTTCTCGGGCGTCGCCGCGAGGGCGGCGCCTGCCTCGCGCGCGCGGTGACGGCGACTGCGCCGCCGTTCCTCGCGCCCCAGGGCACGAGCTCACGACGAGGGCGCGAGCGGCGTGACTCCGATCTCGCGGAGAGGGTCAATTGACGATGTTGTACGAGAAGCTGCCGCCGTAGCCGTGGCTGCAGTGCGGATCCTGCGGATTTCCGAAGGCGCCGCCGTCGTAGTAGTTGATCCAATAGCTCTTGCCGATCTCGAGCGCGCACATCGCGCCGGTCGTCCCGTTGGTCGAGAGCTCGAGGGCCGCCGAGCCGCCCGCGGTCGTCTTGCAGACGACGGCAGGGTTGCCGTCGTTGAACTGGCCTGGCTGCGTGCTCACCGACAGCGTGCGCACGAGCTCGAAGCTCGCGTTCGCGACGAGGTGAATCGTGCTCGCGGTGTTGGGCACGAACCGCAGCGCCACGTACTTCGACGTGTCGTCGAGGCAGACCGTCTCCGTCGCGCCCTCGTAGTTCATGCCCTCGCCGAGCGCGTACTTCGCGCCGAAGAAGTCCGAGCCGGGGTTCACCGGCTCGACGCCGTTCGCGTCCATCGTCACCTGGCCGGCGTATTCGCCGTACCACGGCGTGAGCCCATAGACGTTGAAGAGCTCCGTCAGCGGGCCGTCGAACCCGCACGGGTCGAGGCCGGTGTCGCACGAGAAGTCGTCGAAGACGGCGCCCGCGCATTGCCGCGTGACGCCCGGGATGTCGCTCGTCTGCGACTCGTCGCACGCGTCGGGGTCGGCTGCGCCGCCGGCACCTCCGCCGCCGCCCGTCGCGCCGCCGCCCGTCGCGCCGCCGCCCGTCGCGCCGCCGCCGGCTGGGCCTCCGGCCCCGGTGTTCGTCGAGCTCGAGGCGTCGCGCCCCCCTCCCGTCGAGCTCGTGGCCGTCCGGCCGCCCGCGCTCGACGAGGCGTCGCTCGTCTCCGCGCTCGCCGCGCTCGTCGGGGAGGACGAGCACGCCGCGACCGAGGCGCAGACACCGAGCGTCGACAGCAACCGAGCCCAGCCTTCGGCGGTCATCGACGTCAAACTACCATGTACCGTCGAGATCCCGCGCGCTTCATCGGTGGATGGAAGGGAGGTCCGGTCCGCGCGACGCGGGCCCGCTCCTCCTCATCTCGTGCGAGCGCGCGTCGCCCGAGCTTGCGCCGCGCTCGTCGCCCGGAGAAACGGTGGTCGGCGCGTGCCACCTCTGTCATCGTCGTCGCGTGAGCTCGGGGGAGGGTGACAAGCGCTTTCCGTCGTCGCGGCGGCCGCCCGCGGCGCGCCCACGAACGGACCCGCCGCGCTCGCCGCCGCCGCCGTCGATGACGCGCTCGTCGAGCGAGCTGCCCCGGATCACGCCGCAGCCGTCGATGACGCGGTCGTCGTCGGAGCTGCCCCGTGTGACGACGCCGCCTGGCGCGCAGGCCGGCGGCGAGTCGAACGCGGTGCGCGGCGCGAAGAACGTCGTCGCGCGGTGCCTCCGCGTCGCGCCGGGTGAGCGCGTGCACATCCTCACGTTCCGGGGTGACCAAGTGCATGAAGGACTACCTCGCGAGCCACGTCGACGCGGGGCGCGTCGGCCTGCTGCTCTTCTCGACGAACTACCTCGTGCGCTCCGACGTCGGCCTCGACCGGCAGGACATGCTCTTGCCGGGGATGGGCGTCTCGCTCGGCTATGCGGCGCAGGCGACGACCGGCGCGCCCTAAGAGGCGCCCGTGCAGATGGTGCTCCTCGGCCGCAAGCAGACGGTCGACGTCGCCGGCCGCGTGCTCGTCGACGCCGGCCGCCTCGTCGAGCCGCTGGTCGACGGCATCGATCCGTTCCGTTGAGCCGCGCGCCTCCGGACGTGTCCGAAATCGAGCTCGGAAAGCACCTGCTGAGCCGGGACGCCCGCGCCTCAGACGGGGAGGCCGAGCTCGCGCATGAGGCGGAGCGCGTTGCCCGAGCGGACGACGCCGGGCTTCATGCGGTAGTCGAACGTCATCTTGCCGGCGTCGACCTGCTCCTCGAAGTGCACGGCGCGGACGACGCCGCCGCTCTCCTGCTCGAGATCGCCGAGGCCGAGGTCGTGCGAGCTCACGGCGCCGATCGCGGGGTGGTCGCCGCGCACGAGGTCGAGGGTGACGGCGCGCGCGCCGATCTGCCGCTCGCGCGAGTTCGTCCCGTGCATCACCTCGTCGAGGAGGAACAGCACCGGATCGCCGCGGTCCTTCGCGTCGACCACGGCCTTGAGGCGGGCGAGCTCGGCGTAGAAATGCGACACGCCGCCCTCGAGCGAGTCGGTCACGCGCATGCTGGTCCACACGCGGAGCGGCGCGATGACGAGGCGCTCGCAGCAGCACGGCGCGCCGGCCAGGGCGAGCGCCGCGTTCACGCCGATCGCGCGCAGCAGCGTGCTCTTCCCCGACATGTTCGAGCCCGTGACGAGCAGCGCGCGCGGTCCGTCGCCGCCGAGCGCGACGTCGTTCGACACGCGCCGATCGTCGACGATCAGCGGGTGGCCTAGCGCGGTCGCGTCGAGCCTCGGCGCGCCGTCGACGAGCTCCGCGAAGGTGAAGTCGGGGTGATCGTGCGCCAGCGCGCCAAGGCTCGCGAGCGCCTCGATCTCGGCGATGGCCGACACCCACCCGGCGACGCGAGCGCCGTTCGCGGTGCGCCAGCGCTCGACGACGACGGCCGCGTGGAGGTCCCACGCGAAGAGGCCGTTCAAGAGGAGCCGCGCGAGCGCGTTCTCGCGCGCCTCTGCGAACGAGACGGCGCGCGCGAGCCGTCCGAGCGCGGCGGTCGCGCCGTCGAGCGCGGCCCGCGGCGCGGCGAGGGCGGGCGCGTCGAACCGCTCGGCCTCGATGCGGCGGACGAGCGCGAGGTACGCGGCGAACGGCGCGTCGCGCGCGCCCACGATCGACAGCGCCGCGGCGATCGGCTCGCGCAGCGCGCCGAGCAACCCGATCTGGAGCAGCGCCGGCAGGATCCAGGCGCGCTGCGCCCAGAGCGGCGCGCCCGTCGGCGCGACCGCGGCGTACGCGAGCCCGGCGATCGCGAGCAGCGTGACCGCTCGGGCGGCCCTCGCGAGCGGCAGCGCGTGGAGCGGCGTGCCGGTCGGCGCGGCGTCGGCCCAGCCGAGGATGGGATCGCGCTCCTTCCCGCCCGTGCCGGCGCCGGCGGCGAGGTGCTCGAGGTCCTCGCGGAACCTGCGCGCGCCCGCGATCTCGCGCGCGGCGAGCTGGCGCGCTCGCGCGACCTCGAGCGGGGCCGGATCGAGGAGCCACGCCGCGACGCGCTGCTCGCCGTCGGCCGTGCGCGCCGTGTTCACGAGCCGATAGAGCGACGCCTCGCCGAGCACGTCGAGGTCGACCGCGTACGGGTGCTTGGCGGGTTCGAATCGGGGCGCGCCGCCGCGGGCCTCCGCCGCGATGGCCGGCGCGGCAGGACCGCATTTCGCCCACGCATGATCGATCCGCGCGAGCGCCCGCTCGACGACGGCGCGGCGCGCGGCGACCTCGGCCGCGCGCGTCACCAGGACCGCGTGTCGCACGACGAGGAACACGAACGCGCAGGCGGCGATCGCGGCGACGGCGAACAACGGGCGCGGCAGGCTCGCGAGCCACGTGCCCAGCGCCACGCCGGCCGCGATCAGGAACGTGACGCCGCGCAGGCTCGAGATGCGATCGCCCTTGGCCGCGAGGGCCGCCTCGATCGCCGCGAGCTCCGCGCGCCGAGCCTCGTGCGCCGCGCGCGGTCCGCCGTCGTCCGATCGCGGCGACTCCGCCGTCGCGGGTCGCGATCGCGCTGCCTCGTCGCCTGCCACGCGCCCTTGTAGGCGAGGCGGGCGCGCGTGCGTCATCTGATATCGTGTCGGGATGTTCGACCGCCGCGCGCTGCTGGAAGCCTCGTGCGCCGCGCTCGCGGTCGCGCGCGGCGGCGACGGGGCAGCCGCGAGCCCCGGCGGGGCAGCGGCGCGGGCGCAGACGCACCTCGACCTCGGCGAGCTCGCGTCGTCGTTCCGTATCCTCGACCTCGACGCGGATCCGGACCGCGGGAACATCACGGGCGCGCAGATCGTGAGGCTCGAGGCGAGCGGGCAGACCGAGGATCTCGCACCTCGGCGTCGGGCGTCGGCGCCGAGGATCACCTCGGCGCTCGCTCCGCGCAGCACGAGTCCGAGGCCCACGCGATCTACGCCGAGGACGCGAGCGACGGCTTCAGCGGCTACGCGACCGCCGACGGCGGCGTGCAGCCCGGCCCCTGCTATGAGTCGGACCTCTGAGTCGACGACGCGCTGAACCCCACGGAGGACGGGAATCATGACCGCAGGTCGAGGCGATGGCGGCGCAACGCCGCCCGGTTACCCGGGCCACCCGCAGCAGCAGCCGTACGGGCAGCAGCCGAGCTATCCGCAGCAGCAGCCGTACGGACAGCAGCCGAGCTATCCGCAGCAGCAGCCCCAGGGACAGCCCCAACAGCAGGCCTATCCGCAGCAGCAGGCCTATCCGCAACAGCAGGCGTATCCGCAGCAGGGCTATGCCCAACAGCCGGGCTATGGGCAGCAAGGCTATCCCCAGCAAGGCCCGGCCCCGCAGGGCGGCGGGTATGCCTGGCAGCAGGGCCAGCCAGCGGCGCCGCAGCAGGCGCAAGCCGCGCCGCAGGCGCAGGCGCAGGCGGGGTACGCGTGGCAGGCGGGCGCAGCGGCGCCTCCGCCGCAGCCTGCCGCGGCGAGCTGGGCGTCGTTCGGCGGCGGCGCTTCGGGCGCGGCGCCGCAGGCCGGCGTCGTCGTCCGCGAGCTCGGCTTCTTCGAGGCGATCCCGTGCCCGACGTGCGGCGCCGCGACGACGACGCGCGGCACGGGCAGCCACGTCGCCCAGATGACGGGCGGGCTCCTCGGCGTCCTGCTCCACAGCGCGTTCGCCAAGCCGGCGTGCATGATCCACGGCTCGATCGCGACGGAGGCGTTCCCGCCGCAGCACCGCTCCATGATCACGACGCGGCGCGTGGTGAAGCTCGGCGGCGCCGCCGTCCTGATCCTCTTCGTCCTGCTCTTGATCGTGCTGCAGGCCTTCATCCGCTGAAGCCGTCGGCTGCGAGATCCGCACGACTCGCGTGCGGGTTTCGCGCTCGTCGCGCGCGCCGACCCGCGGGCCCGCGGTGATCGCGCGCTGGCACCGGCCGTGCTGTCACCCCCGCTCGGAGGTCACGCATGGTGAGGATCGAGGACGAGACGTCGAGGCGGCGCATGCTCGGCTTGCTCGCGGGCGTCGGCACGGCGTTCGCGCTCGGCTGCGCGGGCAGCGTGGCGGACGAAGGCGCAGGCGAGGTCGGCGGCGCGAGCGACGGCGGGGGCGGCAGCGGCGGCGGAGCGAACGGCAGCGGCGGCGGAGCGACGAGCGCGACCGGCGGCAGCGCGACGTGCACCGCGTCACCCGAGGGCGAGATCGGGCCCTACTTCGCAGACGACAGCGACCCTCGCTTCAATCGGAGCGATGTCCGCTCGAACCTCGACGGTTCGAACACGCAGGGCGGCGTCCCGTTCGCGCTCACGATTCGAATCGTCGACGCGGAGAACGGCTGCGCGCCGTACGCGAACGCGCAGGTCGACATCTGGCACTGCAGCGCCGACGGCATCTACTCGGACGAGGGCGTCGAGGACACGACGACGGAGCAGTGGCTGCGCGGCTTCCAGCTCACGGGCGCAGACGGTTCGGTCACGTTCACGACCATCATCCCCGGCTGGTACCAGGGCCGCACGACGCACATCCACGTGCGCGTGCGCTCGACGTACAGCGACGCGTCGTCGACGACCGACGGCGCCAACACGACGCAGGTGTTCTTCGCGCAGGGCGTGATCGACTCGATCTACACGAGCGTGGCGCCGTACAGCGCGAAGGGCCTCAACACGACCACGAACGCGAGCGATCACGTGTACACGGGCGAGGAGCACGGCGCGAACGAGCTCACGCTGACCGGGTCCGCGGCGGCCGGGTTCGCCGCGTCGTGCGTGATCGGCCTTCCGATCGGAGGCTGATCAGAAGATGTGCAGGCCCTCGCCGCGGTAGGTCGGCGCCCGCGCCTCGACGCGATCGCCGCGGACGAGCAGGTACGTCGAGACGTGCTCCGCGAGCTCGCCCGCCTTCGCTGGGCGGAAGAAAATCGGATCGCCGATCGCGATCTCCACGCCGGGAGGGACGGTGAGCGGCGTCTGCACCTCGCCGGCGCCCTCGAGCGGCGTGAGCGCGAGGCCGGCGGGCAGCCACGGCTTGGGCAGCCGATCGAGGCCCGCGGCGCCCGACGCGACGAAGCCGCCGCCGAGGCACGTGACGAAGCCGTGCGCGGGACGACGCGCGGCCTGCAGCGCGAACGCGATCGCGGGGTCGCCGCCGTCGAGATCGCGGAACCCGTCGAAGAGGTGGCTCTGTACGAACGCGCTGCCGACGGCGACCTCGGTCACGCTCGCGTCGCGCGCGCTCCACGCGAGGCTGCCGGAGCCGCCGCCGTTCACCAGCGCGAGCGCGAAGCCGGCCCGCGCCAGGCCCTCGGTCACGGCGGCGCGGCGGCGCTGCGCGTCGAGCGCGAGGGCGCGGCGCGCGGCGCGGCGGAGCGGCGTGACGGAGGGTCGCCCGGCGTCGACGTCGGGCACGCCGGCGACCTGCGCCTCGTACGCGAGCACGCCGGCGAGCTCGAGCGACGCGTGCTCCGCGATGGCGCGCGCGATCGCGACGGCCTCGTCGGGCGCGGCGATGGGGCTCCGCCGCGCGCCGAGGTGCACGCGATCACCGAGCGCGCGCAGCGACACGTCGACGTCGATCACGACCGGCACGCGCGTCGACGCGGCCGTCGCGGCCCTCGCGAGGACGTCGACGTGCTCGCGCGCGTCGACCGTGACGGCGACGCGCCGGCCCGCGGCGTTCGACGCCGCGACGATCGCCGCGTCGCTCGGCTGCGCGCTCGGGTACGCGACGAGCACGTCGTCGACGCCGTTCGACGCGAGGAACGCCGCCTCCCGCGCGCTCACGCACAGGGCGCCGCGCACGAGCCCGCGCCCGCGCGCAGCGACGCGCCGGAGGAGATCGAGGCAGCGCAGCGACTTCGTCGCGACGCGGATCGTCGCGCGCGCGCCCGCCTCGACCTCGAGCACGACCGCGTCGACGTTGCGCTCGAACGCGTCGAGGTCGACGATCGCGAGCGGCAGCGCCTCGCCCGCGATCGCGGCGCGGTAGCGCGCGTAGCGGTCGGCGGCGGGCTCGCGATCGCGGCCCGTGGCGGCGACGCCGCGGAGGCCCATCTAATCGCAGGTCCCGACCGCGCCCGCGCTGCCCTGGGGGATCGTCGGCGCGCCGGTGCCGGCCGCGAGGCCCATGAGGAGACACACGTACTCGCGCTTCGGGGGGTCGGTCTGGAAGATGATCTCGTGGCCGTCTTCGACGTCGTCCTGTGGGTGCTGCGCGACCATGGCGGTCACGCTGACGCCGCCGATCGTGAGGTTGCCCGCGACGGGCATCGCGATCTTCTGACGGCCGACGAGGCCGAGCAGATCGCCGAGCGGCGTGAACTGCGCAAGCGCGGGCGCGGACTGATCGAGCTCCTCGCCGCCGAGGTCGAGGCCGATCGAGAGGCTCATCGCGTCCGCGATCGGCGGCAGGATGTACGTGTCGACGATGCCCTGCTCCATGAGCACGTCGCGCGGCGCCGCGCCGTTCGTCGGCGCGCGGACCGCGCCGGCCGTGTAGACGGGCGGATCGGCGGACTCGGCGCCCCACTGGAAGAGGCTGAGCAGCGGGTCGTGCTCGCCGAGCGTGTAGGTCGAGCCGACGGTGCCCACGAGCGTCTCGATGAGCGGGAGCACGGGCAGCGGGCTCTGCTTGTAGACGACGTTTTCGATCCAGCTGCCGCCTGCGCCGCTCAGGATCGCCGCGCGGAAGAGCGGCTCGGTCGACAGCGCGAGCGGCGAGATCGTCGCCCCCATCGAGTGGCCCATGATCACGATCTTCGACGAGTCGAACTTGACGTCACCGTCGGTCGACGAGAAGCCGGGGCAGCTCGACGCGTCGAACGACAGCTGCCCGAGGACGTGCGCCTGCAGCGCGAGCTCGACCGCGCTCTGGCGGACGTTGTCGCGGAGCGCGCGCGGGTTGCCCACGTTGAAGATGAGGTAGTCCTCGTCGGCAGGGGAGTCGCCCGGCGGCAGGCGGATGCCGCCGAGCGGGCCGTCGACGCTCGCGCCCGCGAACCCCGCCATCGCGAAGTAGTCCGCGGGGCCGGAGCCGGGGACGATCGGCGGACCGCCGTTCGTGGCCTGCACGCCGCGATCGACGAGCGGCCGATCGCCGCCCGCGCCCGTGCGGCTGAAGAGCACGATCGGGAAGCCCGCCGCGGGCATCGCCTGCTGCGGCACCGTGACGAAGATCCGCGCCTGCTCCATGTGCTGCACGACCGGCGCGCCGCTCGCGTCGAACACCCAGTTGCCGCCGTCGTTCGTGTAGGGCGACGTGCCGGACTGGAAATCGGGCATCTCGATCGTCGATTCGAAGACGCAGTAGCGCGTGAACTGCTCGTCGGCGGTCCACGTCGGGTCGGGCATCGGCAGCGGGGCCGACACGAGCACCTCGCGCGCGGCCTCGAACTCGGCGGTGGGATCGCCGGTCGTGAAGACGGCGAGGCCAGCGACCGTCGCGCGCGCCGTGCCGTGCGCGTCGAGCGCGTCGAGCGCGTCCTCGTACTCGCTCACGACGTCGCTCGCGAGACCGGGGACGCTCTTCTTCGCGGCGAGCGCTTGCATCGTCGCGTCCGCGCCGACCGGCTTGCCGCTCACGGACGCGAGCTTCGTCGTGACGACGGCGGCGTACCGCGTCTTCGGCCTCAGCGGGATGCCCTGGAACGGCAAGAGCGAGAGGAGGTTCGCGTCGCCGAACGGGCCGCCGTCTTCCAGGAACGCGACGTCGACCGGCTTCTTCGTCCCGACCTCGGGCGAGCTCGCGTCGACGTCGACGAGGAACACGCTCGCGTCGTCCTTCGTGCTCGTGTCGCGATCGGGCAAGCCATCGACCGCGCCGAGCGACGCCTCGATGTGGAAGAACACGCCCGACGTCGTGCCGAAGCCGCGCGCGTCCTTCGTGATCATGTCGACGACCATCTTCGGGAGCTCGGTGTCGGTGCCGTTCGGGAAGCCGGTCACGTCGACCGAGCCGTCGGCCGCGAGCCGATCGTCGCTCGGGAACGGCGACGCGTAGAACCCGCCCGCGCGCGTGAAGTCCATCGACACGACGAGCGGTCCCGCCGGGGCGCCGCCCTCGCCGCCTGCGCCGCCGGTCCCGCAGTC
>DASYCF010001190.1:0-4917 GCA_036500365.1 Byssovorax sp. | reverse complement strand
TCGCTGCGATCGCGACCCGCGGCAGCGGAGTCGCTGCGATCGCGCGCGCTGGTCGCGGTCCTCGCCGCCGCGCTCGCGGCGTCGCTCGTCCCGGCGTGCGGGGCCGACGCGCCGCCGAGCCCGTTCTCGGCGGGAGGCGGCGGCGCATCTGCGGCGAGCGCGGGCGGCGGCGGCGCGAGCGAGGGCGCCGGCGGTGACGCGGGCGACCCGACGCTCGGCGGGCCGTGCGTCGACGCCCAGCAGTGCGACGACGGCGTCGCGTGCACGTTCGACACGTGCGACATGACCGTCGGCCGGTGCCGCTTCACGCCGGACGACTCGCAGTGCGACAACGGCGTCTACTGCGACGGCATCGAGCTTTGCAAGAACGCGTTCGGCTGCGTGCCCGGCGTGCCCGTCACGTGCGACGACATGAACGCGTGCACGATCGACACGTGCGACGAGGCGACGCACGCCTGCATGCACGCGCTCCGCGACGCCGACGGCGACGGCGATCCGGACGCACACTGCGGCGGCCACGACTGCGACGACAGCGACCCGACGGTGAGCTCGCTCGCGCCCGAGATCTGCTCCAACGGCAAGGACGACAACTGCGACGGGGTCACCGACGAGACGCCGTGCGTCGCGCCAGCCCACGACTCGTGCCTCGATCCGCTGATCGTGGACCACGCGGGAAACTACGCGCTGTCGACGGTGGGCGACGTGTTCGACTATCCGACGTCGTGCGGCGTGCAGCAGGCGGCCGGCGCCAGCGACGCCGTCGCGGCGTTGGTCTTGCCCGCGGGTCCGCCGGTCGACGTCGAGCTCACCGTCACCACGACGATCGGCCACGTGAGCGTCGCCATCTCGGGCCAGTGCGGCGAGGCCGCGACCGAGATCGCGTGCGGCGCGCCGTACGTCTCGGTGAGCAACGGCGGCATCGCGCGGGTCCGCGCGCGCGGCATCGGCAGCGCCTCGAGCGCGACGACGCTGCCCATCTACGTCACGACCGACACGCCCGGCGCGATCACGCTCGACGTCGCGCTGCTCGACCCCGCGCCGAAGGCGACGAACGAGACGTGCGGCACCGCTGCGACGATCGACCCCGGCGTGCCCGAGACCGTCGAGATCGTCGACGCGGCGCCCGATCTCGCGACCGCGTGCGCGGCGCCGACGGGCGATCTCGTCTACGAATTCCACCTCGACGCGGCGCAGGACGTCGACGTGTACGCGACGTCGATCGACGGCACCGGCATCCCGATGATCTCGCTCCGCGACGCCGCGTGCAGTGATCTCACCGACGAGATCACGTGCTCGTTCGCGACGAAGGCGCACGTGCTGCGCCACCAGCTGCCGGCGGGCGACTACCTCGTGTCGGTCGCGGCGAGCGCGCCGACGTACGTCGACCTCGACGTCGAGGTGTCGCCGCCGAGCGCGCCCCCCGCCGACGATCAGTGCGCGGGCGCGCCCGTGATCGCGCCGAACGCGACGATCGACGTCGATGTCGCCGGCCATCAAGACGACGTGAACACGGGCTGCCTCGCGGGCGCGGCCGACGCGGCGTACGAGCTCGACCTCGCGCGCGCGTCCGACGTGCTCCTCGTCGAGCGCATCTCGTCCGGCGACACGGCGTCGATCGAGCTGACCGACGCGACGTGCAGCGCGACGAGCGGCCTCGCGTGCGGCCTCGGCGCGTACAGCCCGCTGCGGACGGCGCGCCACGACGTGCCCGCGGGCAGCTACCGCGTCGTCGCCGAGAGCGTGAACGCCGAGCCCGTGCAGGTGACCGCGTTCGTGCGCGACGCCGTGCCGCCGACGCAGGTGCTCTTCGCCGACACGTGCGCCGAGGCGCCGGCGATCCCGAGCACCGGCGGCTTCTTCCAGGGCAACACGGCGAACGCGCACGCCGACTACCCCGCCGGGTGCGACCAGTCCGGCGGCGCGCCCAACGGCGGGCCGGAGCAGATGTTGAAGCTCGTGCTCGCGTCCCGGCAGCGCGTGGTGCTCGACATGTCCGGGTCGGCGTACTCGACGCTGCTCGACGTGCGCGCGGGCCCGGCCTGCCCCGGCGCCGAGGTGCCGCTCGGTTGCACCATCGGCTACGGCACGACGCAGGCGTACCTCGACCTCACGCTCGACGCGGGCACGTACTACCTCCAGATCGACGGCTACGCCGGCGACGAGGGCGCGTGGTTCCTCGACGTGCGCGTGGTGGATCCTTGAGGCACGCGGCGGCGATCACCAGCGGCCTCGCGCTCGCGGCCGCGACGTGGGCGCTCGCGTCGCCCGCGCGCGCCGAGCCGCTGACCGACAAGGAGTACGACGCGCTCGTCGCGGGCGAGGTCGTCGGCCGCCCGGTCGACGTCGACATCCGGGGCGTGTCGTACTTCGGGGTGGTGTCGTACGCCGTGATCGACTCGAGCGCGGACGACGTGCTCGCCGCGCTCACGAACCCGGCGGCGTACGCCGAGATCCTCCCGCGCGTGCTCGAGGCGACGCCGACGGACAAGCGCGGTGACCTCCGCTACGTGCGCCTCACGCAGGGCGGCAAGCTCGGCGCCGCGACGTACACCGTCGTCATCAAGAAGGAGTCGCCGCGCCTCGTCCGCTTCTGGCTCGACCCGGCGCAGCACCACGACATCGCCGACTGTTGGGGCTTCTACGAGCTCGAGGCGATCGACCCGAAGCGCACGCTCGTCCACTGGGGCGCGCTCTTGCACCTCGATTTCGGCGTCACCAAGCTGCTCTTCACGGAGATGATCCGCGGCTACGCGATGACGGCGCCGGCGCACCTCCGCATGTACCTGCAGGCGCGCGAGGCGGCGACCGCGCCGCCGCCCGCGACGCCCGGTCCGTGATAGGGTCCGCGGCCTCGCCATGCTCGCCCGCGTGATGGCCATCGCGCTGAACACGTACCGCGAGTCGGTGCGCGCTCGCATCCTGCTCGGCCTCGCCGGGGTCGCGTTCGCCGTCGCGCTCTACTCGCGCATCGTCGGCGCGTTCACGCTGCACCAGGCGCCGCGCGTCATCAGCGACCTCGGGTCGGCGTCGATGTCGATCTTCGCCGTCGCCGTCGCGATCCTCGTCAGCGCGACGTCGCTCCACCGCGAGCTCGAGCAGAAGACCCTGTTCCCGATCCTCGCGCGGCCGATCGAGCGCGGTGAATTCCTCGTCGGCAAGTACCTCGGCACGCTGCTCACCGTGGCCGTGTTCGTGCTCGCGGACGGCGGGCTCGTGCTGCTCCTCGCGAGCGGCGCGTCGAGCGAGATCTCCCTGGCCGCGATCGCGCGCCTCGGCGCGGCGGTGTTCGTGCTCGTCGCCGCGCTCGTCGCCGTCGTGTGGCGCGCGCCGATCGCCGCCGCGCGGACGTACGGCACGATCCCGTGGGCGGTGATCGTCGCGATCGTCGGCGCCGTGCTCGCGGGCGGCGCGCCGGACGAGCGCCGCGTGATCCTCGGCGCCGCGCTGCTCACCATCGCCGAGGTCGCGATCGTCGCCGCCGTGGCGACCGTGTTCGCGAGCTTCTCCACGCCGTTCCTCTCGGCGCTGTTCACGCTCGGCGTGTGGCTCGTCGGTCGCAACGCCGACACGCTGGCGCACATGCCATCGCGCTTCGTCGGCCGCTTCGGCCAGAGCTTCTTCGCCGCCGTCGCGCTCGTGTGGCCGAACCTCCAAGTCTACGTGCCGCCGCGGACGCTGCTCACGGGCGAGGCGCCCGGGGTCGACGTCGGCACGTACCTCGCGCTCGCGCTCGTGAAGGCGGCGTGCTGGTCGGTGCTCATGCTCGCGGTGGCGAGCCTCGTCTTCCGCCGCCGCGATTTCCTGTGAGCGTCCTCCGCCGCGCCCTGCAGGCGGTGGCGATCGTCGCGATCGGCGTCGCCGCGGTGACGGCGCGCGTCGCAGTCGCCGGCGAGGAGGAGATCGCGCGCTCGACCGACGAGCTCCGGAGCGGCCACGCGATGGAGGCGGCGCAGCACGCCGGCCGCGCCGCCGCCTGGTACGCGCCCGGCGCGCCGCACGTGCGCGTGGCCTACGCGAGGCTCATCGCGCTGGCGACGGCGGCGGAGGGCGTCGGCGATCGCGACACGGCGCTCTTCGCGTGGCGCGCGGTGCGCGGCGCCGCCATCGAGACGCGCTGGATCGTGACCCCGCACGAGCGCGACCTCGCCCGCGCCGACGAGGCGATCGCCCGGCTCGCGGCAGCTGCGCCGCGGCCCGTCGGCACGCGGGTCGACCCGTCATCGGAGGTGCAGCGCGAGCAGCTCGCGGCGCTCGCGCGGGACGAGTCACCCGACGTCGCGTGGGTGATCGCGCTCGTCGCGGGCGCGTTCGCGCTCGGCCTCGGCGTGCTGATCACGGTGCGCCGCGGGCTGACGGAGACGGGTCAGCTCCTGTGGCTCCGCGCGCGCCCCGGCCTCGCGCTCGCAGCGCTCGGCTTCGTGCTCTATGCGATCGCGCTGTGGCGGGCCTGACGGCTAGGGGCGGGCCCAGCGTCCGTCGAGCCAGACCCACGCGCGGCCGCGTCGCTCCCAGTGGCCGGCCACGTACTGAAAGCCGGGCCGCGTCGCCGACCAGTGGCCGCCGACCCAGAGCCAGCCGCGGCCGTTCCAGTACCAGTGACCGCGGATCCAGACGAGGCGCGGTCCGGCGGGAGGCGCCGGAGGCACCTCGACACGCTCGGCCGGCGGCTCGGACTCGACGACCACGTCGCCGCCGACGCGCGACGGCCGCTCCTCGGCGATGCACCCCGCGAGCGCGAGCGCGGACAAAACGAGCAACGAGCGAAGCCAGACCATCGTGCCACCCCTCCTACGCGGCGACGCCGCGCGGCTTCCCTGGCTCGCCCATCGTACGCGCGCTTTCGGCCGTGGGCAGAGCGGAAAATCGTCGCCGGGGTTAGGCGCGACCGCGCCCACATGTCGCGCTCGGACCGAGCGC